>JALOOK010000476.1 GCA_025454445.1 Oscillatoria sp. Prado101
ATTATCTCACCAAGCCCTTTACCAAAGAGGAGCTGTTGGGTGCGATCGCCGCGCAGCTGGCCAAACAGGAAAGAGTCAGGCAGCAGCAAACCACAGCCCTCCAGGAGGCGATCGCCAAACTGGAATTGCAGGCTCATTACGACAGCTTGACCAATCTGCCTAACCGGCTGCTACTGCGTGAGCGATTTCACCAAATTATCGCCACCGGCGAGCACCCCAGGCAATTAATTCCCATCCTAGTTCTTAGCTTAGACCAGTTCGACCGCTTCCACTTCAGTCTGGGGGAATCCCACACTACCTTGCTGCTCAAACAGGTAACAGAGCGCCTCCTCCCCTGTGCGGGCGAGCGGGGTACAGTCGCGCGATTGAGCCACGAGCAATTCGCTCTCCTCTTACCGCCAGTGCCTTCCTCCCAGGTGGCGGAAACAACCGCTCAAACTCTCCTGGACACTTTATCTCGACCCTTTACCCTAGAAGAATATCAAGTCCTTCTCACCGGCAGTATTGGAATTGCCCTATATCCTGAAGATGGCAGTGACCTCGAGGCGCTGCTCAAAAAAGCCAAAGCCGCTATTCAGGGGGCGCAGCAACAGGGAGGCAATCGCTATCAGCTTTACACAGCAGCCATCCAGCAGAAATCCTACGAGCGCCTCATGCTAGAAATCAGCCTGCACCAGGCTGTAGAGCGAGGGGAATTCCAACTTTACTACCAGCCCCAGGTTGACTTGCGCACCGGCAAAATTGTCGGAGCCGAAGCTTTAGTGCGCTGGCAACATCCAGAGCGCGGGCTAGTTTCGCCTGCAGAATTTATTCCGATCGCTGAAGAAACTGGCTTAATTGTCTCTATCGATGACTGGGTGCTGCAAACCGCTTGCCAGCAAGCCAAAGACTGGCATGCAGCCGGGGTATCCTTATCAGTTGCAGTGAATATGTCAGGAATTCAATTCAACGAATCCAGTCTGGCTAGCCGGGTTTTAACAATTTTAGAAACCACAGGGTTTAACCCCAGCAGCCTGGAGTTAGAACTGACTGAAAGTGCCCTAGTGCAGAACCCGCAGGCGGCGATTGCTACCCTCAAAGAACTGAAAGCGATCGGCATTCAGCTATCCCTGGATGACTTAATTCCCATTCGACACCTTAAAAATTGACCGTTCCTTTGTCAGTGACCTCACCCAAAACTCCAAAAATGCCGCCATTGTCATCGCCATCATTCAACTGGCGCACAGCCTAAATTTGAAAGTCATTGCTGAAGGGGTCGAAACAGCAGAGCAACAGGAGTTCCTGCGCCAGTATCAGTGCGATGTCATCCAGGGCTATTGGTTCAGCCCTCCCCTGACAGCAGCCGCCTTGGACAAGATGCTAAAAGAGCAACTTAGAAGTCAGAAGTCAGGACTCCTATTAAATCCGGACGCACCAGCCTTGCAAACAGGTGAGTGTTAAACTGCAATAGGGGCGGGGGCGATGGATGGCGTGGCTTTCAACGCCAGCAGCTGCGGGCAATAGCGGTTCTCAATTCTGTGAAGTACGTCTTAGAAACCCGGTTTCTTAAAGAAACCGGGTTTCTGGCATGTACTTCATCCAACTGAAAACCGCTATAACCGTCAAGGAAAGCCCAACCGTATTGTAGCGTTCCCCGCCAGGGTGGGAACGCACCCTACTTATTCTGGGCGCAAGATATCAGTTAAAATTATCAATGAACACTTTAACCTCCTGCAGAATCATCCCCAACCGCGCTACCAACTCCGCCGCCCCCTCTAACCGGCTCTCATTCGCCAGACTCTCCAATTGAGCGGCTAGCTCTGGCATAGTGCGGACAGCCACCATAGCAGAAGCACCTTTGAGTTGGTGAGCGCGACGGCTGAGCGCGACAAAATCACAAGCTTCCAGCGCCCTCTCAATTTCCTCCAAATATATAGGAGCGTCTTCCATAAAAGTTTGCAGCAGTTCCAGCTGAAACTCCGTATCACCTCTGGTGAGTTCCCCCAATCGCTGCAAATCCACAGGACATTCCTCCGCCGCCACCTGCTCAGCCAAATCCACGCTATTTTTACGATTTATATCCGCAACAGAAACGGCAGCCTTTTCTGACGACGCCGGTGCTATCTCAGGCGAAACCGAGGGCTTTTCCACAGACGCCCTCTCCCCGATTGCTGACGCCCAGCGATTTATAACAGCCGCCAACTTGTCCAGCTCAATCGGTTTGCTGATATAGTCATCCATGCCGGCTTCCAAACACTTTTCTCGCTCACCTTTCATGGCGTTGGCAGTCATGGCAATCACCACAGTATGCCGGGATTCACCTTCATAGAAGCGAATCGCCTGCGTGGTTTTGTAGCCGTCGAGAACCGGCATCAGACAGTCCATCAGCACGATGTCGTAGTTAGTTTCTGCCATCCGGTCGAGAGCTTCCTGACCGTTGCTAACACAATCCGCTTGATAGCCGATCACCTTCAGCTGATTGAGCGCAACTTTTTGATTGGTTGGAGTATCTTCCACCAGCAGAATTTTCAGGTTTGTTTTCAGGTTTGTTTTCAGGTTTGTCCGCTGTTGACTCTCAAAACCCTCTGTTTCGCCCCCCCTTAGGACAGGCGGGACGCCTGTCCCTTGCAGAAAGGGCAACAGGGAGGGGTTGACCGCAACCGGCTGTTCGCAAACAGCGGACGACTGACCGAACACGCGCATCAGGCAGTCCAGCAACTTGGACGGTTTCACCGGCTTGCTCAAATAGCCGGCAAACCCCAGATCCTCTGGCTGTACAGTCCGGTCGCGCCCCTGGATAGAGGTCATCAGAATCCACTTGGTCTGAGCCAGCACCGGCTCGTACTGGATCAGTTGACCCAGCAATGGCGCGTTCACCCCCGGGATGTCGGCGCTGACAAAGGCCACATCATAGGGCTGGCCCTCTGCGGCAGCTCGCCGCACAGTGGCCAAGGCCAGCTCGCCATTTTCCGCTTCATCGGCACGCACCCCCCACGAGTCGCAATAACCGCGCACAACCAGGCGATTGCTAGCGCTCCCGTCCGCCACCAGCACCCGGATGCCGGCCCAACTGACCGGCACTATCGGCGGGCGAGCCGGCGTTTCCTGGACTTCAAGCGTGACAGTGAACCAGAAAGTTGACCCCTCACCCACCACACTCTCGACGCCAATTTCACCCCCCATCAGCTCCACCAGCTGCTTGCAGATGGCCAGCCCCAAGCCGGTGCCGCCATACTTGCGAGTGGTGGAGGTGTCCACCTGCGAAAACGATTGGAACAGCTTCTCAAGGTTTGCCGGTGCGATGCCAATGCCGGTATCCCTCACCGAGACGCGAATCGCTGTCCGCTGCCTTAAGTCCCCCCGTAGGACATCTGTCCCAGATGTCCCGGCAGTCCCACCGGCAGTCCCACCGGCCAGAGACACCTTGACAGTCACCTCCCCAGAATCCGTAAATTTAATAGCATTGCCCACCAGATTCACCAGCACCTGGCGCAGGCGACCGGCATCTCCCCTTAAGGCCAAAGGAACATTGCTGTCAACTGCAGTAAACAGTTCCAGCCCTTTGCCGTAGGCTTGTGTGGCCAGCAAATCACTCACTTCTTCCAGACAGGCATTCAAGTCAAAGTCCAGCCTCTCTAGCCGCATTTCGCCGGCTTCCAGTTTGGAAAAGTCGAGAATATCATTAATCAGAGTCAGCAAGTTCTGCCCGCTGACCTTGATCGTCTGGAGAAAATCTTGCTGTTCTGGATTGAGAGGCGTTTTCTGCAGCAATTCCGCCATTCCCAACACCCCATTCATAGGAGTGCGGATTTCGTGACTCATGTTTGCCAAGAATTGGGATTTCATCCGCGAAGCGTCCAAAGCGGCTTCCCGCGCTTCCACCAATTCGTTAATCACCTGAGTCACCATCACGATGCCGCCGAGGAGGCTCTCTGAGGTGTGCCAGGGTTGCACAGCCCAACGGAGATAGAGTTTAGAGCCATCCCCGCGCTGAAACAGGTCTTCCGATTTAGAGAGGACTTCCCCTTTCAGAGCGCGTTTGTAAATCCCTCGCCACTGCGCGGGAATGTCTGGGAAAACTTCATAGTGGTAGCTACCGATCAGCGATTGCCCCTCCAAACCGTAATCTGTCAGCCACTGATTGCTGTGAGCCACATAGCGCATCTCCGTATCAAACATCGCCATCGCCACCGGCGCATTGGCAATAATTTGCCGCAATTGCCGCCGCTCTTGCTCCAGCGCAACTTCTATCCGCTTGCGGTCAGTAATGTCGTTGAGAGTGCCAGAAGTGCCCAGCAGCGTCCCGTCCGCAGCTAAAATTAATCGCTTCTGAGCCTCCATCCAGCGGTAGCCGCCGTCTTTAGTCCGGTAGCGAACCTCGTGGCGGGCGTAATCTTTTTCCCCTGAAAGCAGAATTTGCAAATTCTCCAGACACGCCGCACGGTCATCGGGGTGAACGAAGTCTAAAAAGTTCTGACCCAGACTCTCTTCAATCGTGAAGCCGGTAATTTCTGTCCAGGCGGGGTTGAGAAATGTCCAGCAGCCGCCTTCGTCCCTTTGGAAAATTACTTCTTTTAAGCTGTCTACAAGATAGCGATACTTGTTCTCGCTCTCTTGTAGAGAGGCGATTAATCGCATCTCTACCGCTTCGGCTTGCTTGCGATCCGTGATGTCGCGCTGAACGGTAGCGTAGCACATCGGCTCCCCGGTTTGCGGGTGCCTGACCACAAACATGCTCATTTGCATGTCGATCGGGCTGCCGGTTTGAAAGTGGCGCAGGGGAACCTCTCCCTCCCAGTGACCGCTTTGCACCACTGTCGGGATTATAACATTCAAAAATTGCTCCCAAGCGTCTGAAGAGTAGTAGTCCGAAAGGTTCTTGGACAGAGTTTCTTCCAGACCCGAAAGCCCCACCAGTTTCCGCCCAGCTTCATTGAGATACAGAGTTTTTCCTGAAAGCGTTGTCATCCCAATGAAGTCGCTGCTGTTCTCGACCAGGGAAACAAATTTTTGCTGCTCCTCCTCCGCCCGCTTGCGATCCGTAATCTCGCGAAAATTCCACACCCTGCCGAAAATGTTTTCTCCCTGGCGCTGCGGCTGGGAGTAGCACTCAAAAACCCGACCGTCTTTAAATTCTAACAGGTCGTAACTCTCGGCATCAAGCCGGTTATACAGTTCTTTTACCTTTTTTAGAAACGCTT
>JALOOK010000477.1 GCA_025454445.1 Oscillatoria sp. Prado101
TGATCTCCATGTCCTAACCGCGCGTGAATACTGCTATATCGGTTAAAACCAGAGAATTTGTTACCGGGATGCTTCCCCCTGGTATTGTGCGGAGGGCGAAGCATTCCGGTAATATATCCTCTGTTTCAGCCTAAAATTATTCGCCGGAATGCTTCGCCCCTACAGAACCGCCCCAAAGAAACCCGGTTTCTGGACCGGGACCCCCCTAAAACCCCTCTTCCAATAACAAATGCCTATCCACCAGGTCCTGCAAAGAAAAATACTGGGGCAAACCAGACTCCTCTACAGGTTGAGCATCAGCCTTGCCGGGGCTAAAATCAGTAATCCTCTTTATTACAGTTCTGGGAGTTGCGGCGTTTTTCTGGCTGAGGGTGAACAGTAGATTATCATCCCTACAGGTTGACTGCTGGTTCACCACACAAACCACCGTTAGCCCGTTTAGCTGCTCAGTAGTTAAATCCAAATTGGATAACCTACCGCCATTGTTTGCCACGAAAATGTTGAGCCTTATGGTCAGATCATAACAATTTTACGCGCTAGCACTCCTGGCAAACTTCCCGATCTCGGTTGTGTTTGCGCCATCTGTTGAAGCTTTCCAGAGCCTCGCTGCCCATAGTGGCGTGGAAATCTTCCTGCACCTTGTGGGTCAAGTGCCGGGAAACCTGTTTGACAATTTGGGCTAAGAGCCGGTCGCCGGTTTTTTGAATCAGGGATTTGGGCAGCGCCTGAATAAACTTGGGAAACCAAACGCCGACTTCCAGATCCAAGTGCCACTCCACGCGGGTGATGGCAGTTTTTGGCGCTTCGCCTCCCTCCTGCGCCGAAGCCGCCCCCACCTCTACCAACTTTTGCACGGCTTGAAAATCCACCTCATAGCCCGGAGGGGTGTAATCCGGCACCGGCACTGTCTGGATGCGGTAAATCCCATCCTCGTCAACGGTCATGTTCAGGCCAATTTTGGGCTCCACCTGATAGCCAAACGCCCCAAAGCGTCCGATGGTCAAGGTGTAACCGTTCTCGCCCAGGGGTTCCGCCTTCATCGGATGGGCGCAGCGGCGAAACCAGCCCTGGTGAACCTTGAGATAATCAGCAACAACCTGTACGCCGGCGTGCATTTCCATCCAGCCGACAAAGTGAGTGCGAAACCAGATTTGCTCATTGGCCACCGGCGCGTCTGCTTCTAACTCGGCGGCAACGGCCAGGTTTGTCCCTGGCTCTAACAAGGCTTCCGAAACTTCAAACATTTGACTTTCACTGAATTGTGACTGCATGACCACCCTTTGCCTGCGCTGGCTAATCTGTTTGCTTGTCTGGAGGAACTTTGTCGGTGGGGTTTCTTTTTCTACTTTAGAGGCTACCTCAGGGCAGTGAGATCAGTGATTCTGCCGGAATTTCCGACAAGTTTTTTTAAGGGTGGGGTGAGCCCGCACTCCTCAACGGCTACTGAAATCAGGATAAACGCTTCCCTGAAGGCTAGCCTGTGATTGAGATGGGGGTTGGGAAGCGATCGATATCAATCCATAAATCTTTACACTCTTCGTGTAGCCGGTTTAACCAGAAGACTGTCGGCGGGAATCAATTGTGCCACTTCCCACAGGCAGATCCGAAAATCCGCTGGCGCAGTTCGTAGTTGGGCTGCACGCCCAAAGGAAAGTAGTTGGGCTGCACGCCCAAAGGCTTGTAGTTGGGCTGCACGCCCCTAACCATTAACCACTAACCGCAAGTTATGAAAGCATTTGTAGCAGGGGCTACCGGCGAGACGGGTCGCCGCATTGTCCGAGAGCTGGTCAAACGCGAGATTCCCGTCCGCGCTTTGGTTCGCAACTTGGAAACCGGCAGGGCAATTTTGCCAAAGGAGGTGGAGTTGGTCACTGGCGATGTCTTGAACAGGGAAAGCCTCAGTGCTGCTATCGGCGACAGCACGGTGCTGCTGTGCGCCACCGGCGCAAGGCCCAGCTTTGACCCCACCGGCCCTGATCAGGTGGACTTCCAGGGCACTAAAAATCAGGTGGATGTGGCCAAAGCTAAGGGCGTGCAGCATTTTGTCCTGGTGTCTTCTCTGTGCGTCTCCCAGCTGTTCCACCCGCTCAACCTGTTTTGGCTGATTTTGCTCTGGAAGAAGCAAGCTGAGGAGTACCTTCAGAAAAGCGGTCTGACTTATACGATTGTCCGTCCGGGCGGTCTGCTCAATGAGGACACCGACGAGCCGGTGGTGATGTCGGGTGCGGACACCCTGTTTGATGGCCGCATTCCCCGCACCAAGGTGGCCCTCGTGTCCGTGGAGGCCCTCTCTCAACCGGCAGCTGGCAATAAAATAGTAGAAATAGTCACTAAGGCAGATGCTCCTGAGCAGACTTTTGAGCAGCTGTTTGCCAGTGTGAGCTGACCTTTTTATTCTCCGTCTGTATAGTTTTACATTAACAGCCGGACACATGCTAGAATAAGAAAGGGCAATAGCCTGCCAAAGCGGGCTATTTTTTAATAGTGAATCAAACGTATGTGAGGGGAGGGTGCCGGCGGGGAGCCATTAAGCTGTGAGAGCTGTCGAAAGTTCTGCGAGAAGGAACGGGTGGTGTGATTTGAGAGAGCAATACAAACAAAATACACTCAATAGTTTCCTAAAAGGCTGCGCCTGTGCTGCCGGTGTGATGTTCTTGCTGTGGTACTGGCAGGCAGGCAGTGGGCCACTGAGGAGGCTTGGCCCATCAGGCCAGCAGCTGCCGCCGCTGGTGATGCGGGGGGGAGATCCCTACGTTCGGGCGCTGATGCGAACCATCTCTGCAGCTGAGTCCAATGTTTCTCAGCCCTATTCTGTTCTGTATGGCGGTGAGTATGTGCGGGATTTGAGCCACCATCCTGACCGCTGCGTCAGGATTGTCACCGGCCCCAACAAGAACAATTGCACCACAGCTGCCGGTCGATATCAGATGCTGACGACGACGTGGGAAGAGAAGGCTAGAATCTATCACCCGCATCCCGGAGGGTTTTGGTGGTGGAAGTCGTACAGCTTTGAGCCTGAGTTTCAGGATGCCGTAGTTTACGGTTGGCTGAGCGATTCTTACGCCTGGGGCGCGGACATCCCGCAGCTGCTGCGCCAGGGAAAATTAGATCAGGTGTTGCGGTTGCTGTCCGGGACTTGGACGAGTCTGGGGTACGGCATAGAAAACAATTCTATGACGGGGGATTTGCCGGAGATATATCAAAAGATGTTGAGCGAGGAACTGCGAGTGGCGAGGTGAATTGCCGGTTTGTGGGGATTGGGGATTGGGGATTGGGTATGGGGCATTGCACATTCGTGGGATGGGCCAGAAACCCGGTTTCTTAAAGAAACCGGGTTTCTACCTCCCCAGGTCAAATAGTTTGAAACCTCTCGTTTGATTTTTCTTGAGGGCGGGCAATAAACAGCCACATGGCACGGGGGCATTCATGGGGGGCTTTTTCCAGAGCCAATTGCAGCGGTCAATCTGGGAAAATATAGCCTGCCCCTATTGAGCGGTGAATTTCTCTGATGGTTCCACTGCTTTTTTGCGCTAATGTCGCAGTGTGCCGTCTTTCTTCAGTAAAAACTGCTCCGCACTTTCGTATTTCTCAATCGCCGGCAACGGCGCTGTTGCTGCGTCGCCGATAGCGCCGGCGGTAGGCCACGGGTGAGATTGCGGGCCCGCGCCCTTGAAGGGTTGCCCCGTGCGTGAAGTTCAAAGGAAAGCCGGTGAAATAAATCTGGGCGTCAACGCAAGTTTTATGTCGCTTAGCAATATCCAAGGGAGACGAGCAAGCGCTGACATTCGCTATCTTCAATTTTGCCGTCTTCGCAAAGTTCGAGGAGCGCATCTGCCAGGACATACAGGGCGATGGCGCGGTCGATGTACTGTTTGGCGGCGACAACAGCAGACTCCAGAGTTTTGTGGGCGTGCCAGTCTGTGGCAACCGTGTGTCTTCTGGGTGGCAGGCACTTGATCGCCCATCCTCCGTCCAGTTGCATTCCTAAGATTAGCCAGTCTTGATAAGATACGCTCCAAGTTTTCATTTTTTTCCCCCCACCAGCCTGAGCAGGGTGTTCTGAGTTTGCGATCTGCATCTGTATTTTCAGTATCGATCA
>JALOOK010000060.1 GCA_025454445.1 Oscillatoria sp. Prado101
TTCCAAACGCCAGCCGGTTTCTGCATGGTGCAGGAATATAAGGATGCTCCTTCCCTGGCAAGTTCGCGCCGGTGGAATCCCCAAGAAATCAAGCAAATTGCCATCTCTGTTCTGGAAATCCTCAAATATCTGCAAAGTCAGATGACTCCAGTGATTCACAGGGATTTGAAACCGGAAAATATCTTGGTGGATAAGCGGATGAATGTTTTCCTGGTGGATTTTGGCTTCGCTCGCACCGGCGGAGGAGAAGTCGCCGCCAGCAGCGTTGTCAAAGGCACTCTCGGATTTATGCCTCCAGAACAGATGTTCAACCGGCACCGAGCGCGCCGCATCGGATCTATACAGTCTAGGCGCTACGCTGATTTGCTTGCTGACGAACACACTTTCCACTGAAATTGGCACCCGGGTAGATGATGCGGGGCGGATTAATTTCAAGCAGCGGGTGCCGAAACTGAATCCGGGCTTTATTGAGTGGCTGCAAAAAATGGTGGAACCGAATGTCAAACAGCGCTATGCTAACGCAGCTGAAGCTCTAGAGGTCCTGATTCCCCTTCAGGTGCTCCGCCCGGGTGGAACTTCTAAAGTGCCGGTGGTTGCTGCGGGTTTGCTAGCGGTGGGTGTGGCTTTCTGCGTGCCGGTTGTAATGAAATTTAGCGCACCTGAAGCTGAACCGGATAAAGTAGGAGAAGTGACTGTTACCGCAGAGCCAATACCAGCGCGTAATAGGGTCTCCTTTTCCGTCAAAATTCACCCGAATACCCAAAAAATTCAAGCCATCGGTACTTGCGTGCTATTCAATAATAGCGGAATCCTTGTAGCAAAAAGTCCATCCCCGCTTCAAGTAGGGGAAGACGGATTTTTGTCAGCTTCCTGTTACTACGATGACTTGCAAAAACTTGGTTCCCCCGGAGAGTGGACGTTTAAATTTTATGTAGACGGCAAAAAAGCGGTGCCAGAAAACTTTACAGTGGAAAAGCCATATGAATATGACTAACACTGTAAGTGTTAATCGCCCCCCGAGAAGCCTAACCCTCAGGGCAAAGGCATCTAATGTTTAAGTTTCCATATATAGGGCTGTATGGGAAGCTCAAACACTAAACCTATCATATCATGAACGGTTGCGACGGCATTGTAGAGAGACGCGATTCGGCGTTCTACAAGAGTTTTGCAATAAGGATGCCACCGGACTTGATATTATATCATGTCCGCTTGCATCTGTTTTGTATACATAGCCTTGTAGGGGCGGGTTCAGCCGAGATATTTCTAGCACAGAGCAGAATATGAATAAACACGCCCCCCACCCCCTCAGTACAACAACGGTGCCACCGGACTTGATATCATCCCACGAATGTGCAACGCCAGATATACGCAACCGGCAAGGCTTAACCTAACTAAACAAAAGGATTATGTCGCAAACAAAGCTGCAAAAGTGCTGCTGTATAAGGACTTGCAGCCGCAGTCTTATATTAATTGCGTTTAATTAGTCTATTAATATAAAATTCGGATAAGCAATTATCCTATTTCACAGCAAGCACCGGCACACCTGCACATTGAAGAGATGCCGGTGTTGCCCAACGAGACAAACGTCCACAACAGAGCCTCAAACAGATTATTTATCCGGTTTTCGCGGCTGGCTCGCTCCGGACTGACCGGCAGGTTTGGACTCACCGGCAGGTTTGGACTCACCGGCAGCTCTGGGATAGGGCGCATCCACAAAACCCAGCTCAAACAGCTGCTGGTAAGCCTTCTTCCCCAACTCCCGCGTAGGCTGCTGAGAGCGAATAATCTGAACCAGCAAAGGCACAGCCAGTTCCGGCTTATTTTGCGCCCGGTGCACCAGAGCCAGCTGGTAAGTCGCCTGATCGCGCATCTGCGCCGTATCGAGAGCCTTGCGGCGCAAGCTGTCAGCAATCCGGTTGTCAATCCCCGAAAAACTCCCACCCAATTCCTGATAAAAATTGGACAGCTGATTGAAAACCTGACGAGCCTCCAGAAGCTTCTTAGCCGCCCCATCATAGTCTTGAGCAGCAACCGCCTTGCCAGCTTCATCCATCAACCGCTGCCCCCCCTCCAGACTCAGAAGACTGCTGTCAAGCACCAAAGGAGGGGAATTGTTGGGATCTGCCGGTGCTGGCAGACTGGGATCTGCCGGTGCTGCAGGCGGTGCCACCGGCACCGGCACCGGCACCGGCACCGGCACAGTTCCTGCAGGCTGCGCGGATACCTGCGCCCGGGCACTCATTGGTGGCAATAAAGTAACACTTGCCACCACCGGCAGCAGGGATGTCAAACAGAAGAGGCGAACAATTCCAGATGCCATGAATTACCTTTGCGTGCTTACAGAAACAAAAGAAATACGGGCGTTGCACAGCGCGTCAGATCAACCCCTCTCTCCATCTCCCCCCTCTCCCCTTGTGGGAGAGGGGGGTTGGGGGGGTGAGGGGTTCCTGGGTGGGGGGGGTGAGGAGTTACCTCTCTCCATCTCCCCCCTCTCCCCTTGTGGGAGAGGGAAGTTGGGGGGGGTGAGGGGTGAGGAATTACCCGGATGCAGGCATTGAGTCTGAATCATCCTGGTGCAACGCTGCGATACAAACAGAGGGTAGCTTAACATTGCTTTAACCCAACCGCGTTAGAAGCAGACACCCAACCAAAGTTAGCTGAAGCAAAAACCGGCACCCCGAAGTGTTAAACCAGGCAGACCTCGACAGCAGCCAGCCGGACACGGGCGCGGGCACCTAACAGAAAAAAATCATCCGCAAGCAGAAGACAACTGTCCACAGGCAATACCCATCTTTGCCCAATGCCCAATGCCCCATGCCCAATGCGAGCGTGCCCAATCGCCCAGTCTGTCATAAACAGTACCAGAGAATATCGCTTCCATGATCGATCCTCTCAATCCGCTTAATGCTCCCGACACCCTGCCCAATACAGGTGCCGGCGTTCCCGAAGAGAGTGCCGGATTCATCTTGCAGCGAGGCGGTGAAGAACTCGCCCTAGAAAAAGTCTGCGATCGCTTCACCGTGCGCCCCACCGGCACCCCATCCCCAGATAACTGGACAGCCCGGGTTCCAGTCAAGTTTAGCCGCAGCGCCGGCAGAACCAAACTCGAAGAATACACCGTCGAACCCGCCCACTTAGAACAAGCCATGCAAGCCGCGCGGGAATCCCAAGCCGTCGCCTTTGTCAGCCACGTATACCAACTCAAGAACAACCCCCGAACCCTAATCTACCTCACAGACGAAATCACAGTGCAATTTGGCGAGCTGGTGGAGCCAGCAACAAGAAAAGCCATCGCAGCATCCCTCGGATGCCGTGAGCTGCAACCCGTAGAAGGCATACCCAACACCTTCATCTACCAAGTAACCGAGCTATCCCGAGAAAATCCCGTCAAAATAGCCAACCGGCTGACAGGGCGAAAAGAAGTCCTCACAGCCGAACCCAACATCGTCACCCTTTCCGCCCCCCACTACCGCCCCAAAGACACCCTCTATCCCAAACAGTGGTATCTGTACAGCACAGGTGGGCCAGAAATAGCAGCCGGCTGCCACATAGACATAGAAAAAGCGTGGGACATCACCCGTGGCGTGCGTTCCGTCGTCGTCGCAGTAGCCGACGATTCCGTTGACCTCAACCACCCAGACTTTCAAGGCTCAGGTAAAATTGTAGCCCCAAAAGACTTCAAAGAAAAAGACCTTTTGCCCCTCCCCGGTGCGGAAGAAGACAACCACGGCACCGCTTGCGCCGGCGTTGCCGTTGCCGAAGAAACCGGCACCGGCATCGTCGGAGTCGCCCCCGGTTGCGCCCTAATGCCAATCCGCACCACCGGCTATCTTGATGACAGCGCCATTGAAGAAATCTTTAACTGGGCCACAGACAGAGGAGCTTCCGTAATTTCCTGCAGCTGGGGACCTTCTGCAGTCTACTTTCCCCTCTCCTTGAGGCAAAAAGCCGCCCTGCACCGCGCCGCCACCTTTGGGCGCAACGGCAAAGGCTGCGTTATCGTCTTCGCTGCCGGTAACGCCAACCGCCCCACCACCGGCACCATCGACGAACAGGGATGGCCCAAAGCCGTCCTGCACGGCCCCACCAAATGGCTGGGCGGTTTTACCGTTCATCCAGACGTAATCACCGTTTCTGCCTGCACCAGTTTAAACAAAAAAGCCGCCTACAGCAACTGGGGGCCTACCGTATCAGTTTGCGCCCCCAGCAACAACGCCCCGCCGGGGATGTGGCTGCAAGAAACAGGGTATATCAGCACCGCGCCCGAAATCCGAAACGCCTTGGCAGGTAAAGGGATTTTCACCGCTGATCGCTTAGGCGCTGCCGGCTACGATCCAGGCGATTACACCGGCTACTTTGGCGGAACCTCCAGCGCCACCCCCGTAGTTGCCGGTGTGGCGGCGCTCATCCTCTCCGCCAATCCCGACTTAACCGCCCTGGAAGTCAAGCAAATCCTCCAGAATACTGCTGATAAAATTATCGATACCGATCCCGACCCCCAGCTGGGTAAAAGCCTGGGCACCTACGACGAAAACGGACACTCGCAGTGGTTTGGCTACGGCAAAGTCAATGCCTTTAAAGCCGTGCGAGCCGCGCAAAAGCAGCTGGCAGCATTACAAGTTTCCAGACAAATTCAGGGGCAAAATAACCAGAGCGCAGCGATTCCTGATTTCCCTGGCGAGGGATGCCGCAGCGACATCCGGGTCAGCGATTTTGGCAATGTGCGAGATATCCGAGTCAGTCTTGATATCGAACACAGTTTTCTGGGCGATGTCGAGGTGTATTTAATCTCCCCCTCCGGCACGAAGGTACTGTTGCAAAACCGCACATTGGGGAGTTTCACCAAATTGCAGATGTCTTATTCCGTGCAAACCTTGCCGGTGCTGAGGTTGTTGCTCAACCAGCCGGCGAAGGGGCTGTGGCAGTTGCTTGTAACTGACTGCGCCTTTGGAGACACCGGCACCCTGAAAAGCTGGGAATTGACCTTGGGTGTCTAGCCCTCCTAAGCTGCTGCGCAACCCTTCCACGCCCAGCTAAATAGGGAAAATATAAACGCAGATAATATCAACTATTATCCGCGTTTATCTGCGTTTATCTGCGGTGGCAATTCCAAGCTTTTTAATGTTCACGTCCGCGACATTTCGTGAGCGGCATCCAAATTTTTCAAAGCCGCTTCCAAATCATCATTCAGCTTTATAGCGCTCTGTTTTGTCGATTCATGGCCACAGTAATCAGCCACATTAATAGCTTCGCCAATGTGAATACTGGCACCGCAGCCCCAAGTAGGAATTAGGTTGCCATAACGGATGCTCACCGGCACAATTTTTGCGCCCAAACCTGGCTGGCTGGATTCCGCTTGCATGGCAATGCGAGCTAATCCCGGTTTGAGCCGGTGAAGTTGACCGTCGCGAAAAATGCCGCCTTCCGGAAAAATCACCAGCATCTGCTCATTAAGCAGCAATTCGACGCCGTGACGCAGACTGGAAATCCCCGGCTGTTTAATATTAACCGGAAACCCGCCAAGTCTGCGAATGAACCATCCTTGCAGTCCCTTGACTTCATCTGCTGTTACCATAAATCGCAGGTGACGACCGGTAACGTGCCGTCCTGTAGCGTAGGGCACGATTAGCGCATCCCAGCGAGAGCGGTGGCTGGGAGCCAGAATCACTGGGCCATCTTTGGGGAGATTTTCCTGCCCAGTCACCTCAATGCGGCCAAAATAGAAGGGCAGAACAACAAAACGACCCAAAGGATAGAACAAGGACATCAACCAAGGGGAAACACGAGAAGCAACTGGCTGTGCCTTGGGGGATGTTGTGGTGTCCAGAGAATGTTCCTCGGAATTGAGCTGCATGATGGCCATATCGGGGCGACTGTGGCTAGGAGAGACAAGCATCTTTAAACAATGATTAACTCTACCGTAAGGTGGTTTGCCTGCTCTGCCTTCTCGGATAAGGACAGTTTCTGCATTGTCCTGTCCCTGTCAGCGCCGCTTGCTAGCGCCGGCGGGCAAACCAAGCTTGCAACTGCTGCCGGCAGGCAGATTCTAGGATACCGCCGAGTACCGGCAGCCGGTGATTGGAGCAAGCGCTGTCGGGAATATTGGCCACAGTGCGAATCGCGCCGGTTTTTGGGTCATCGGCTCCATAGACCAGAAGCCCCAGCCTCGCCTGGACAATAGCACCGGCACACATCGGGCAAGGTTCCAGGGTGACGTAGAGGGTGCACTGGTTGAGGTGCCAGTCCCCCAGGACAGTGCCGGCTGCCCTGATGGCCACGATTTCCGCGTGGGCTGCCGGATCGCAGTCGCGCTCTTTGCGATTTTCCCCAACAGCTATCAAGTAGCCGGTGCTGTCAACAATCGCCGCACCCACCGGCACTTCACCGGCATCCCCGGCAGCTTGTGCCAGTTCCAGGGCGTGGCTCATCCAGTGCCGGTGGGCTTCAAGATTGTGGATTGGGGTATGGGGCATGGGGCATTGGGTATGGGGTATGGGGCATTGGGCATTGAGGCAGCCAACTGTCCGGGCTATAGCAGTATTCACTTAGGTTAAAACAATAGGACAGGCGTCTCGCCTGTCCTACGCCTTTTATCCCTAGGAGACTGATGTCCGTTCCCAATCTGACCACTGCTCTAGTTTTTGCCCCCATTGGCACACATTTCTGGTTTCCGGTAGAAAGCATATATACAAAACCCGTCTCAAGCCGTGTTTTGTAAATTTTATTTATTCGGATTTCCTTAAATTTTAGGGGGTTTGTCCCCCGTGTGAGCGTCCTATCCCTGCCAAAACCTGGCCCATAGCCCCTAAATCGGGCATCGGACATGGGACGATGGGCAATTTGGGCCAGACTGTGCCAGCTATTTTGAGCCAAAATCGGGCACTTTTCTGTTCTCCGGAAGAAAGCATATATACAAAACCTGTCTAAAGGCGTGTTTTGTAAAAGCTGTTCTTCCGGATTTTCTTAAAGAAGAGCGACTGTCGCCTGTACTGAAGCTATCCCTCCTAAACCCTAACCCCTGACCCCTAAACCCTAACCCCTAACCCCTAACCCGAAATAGCGGGTTCGGTGAGGAGCGCGTCTAGCTGTCCCTCTCTGTCGAGCTGGTAGAGATCGTCACAGCCGCCGGTGTGCCGGTTGTTGATGAAAATCTGCGGCACAGTTCGCCGCCCGTTGGCGCGTTCAGCCATTTTAGTTCTGGCGGCTTGATCGCCATCAATTTTATATTCCGTGTAGTTAGCGCCTTTCCACCAGAGCAGCATTTTGGCCCGGATGCAGTAGGGGCAGGTTTGCCAGGTGTAAATCTCCACATTGGCTTTGATGCGCTCTGGATGGCGACCGAGAAGGGGGTTGAGAAAGTCCAGCATTTTCTTTTCCTTGCGGGTGGCGAAAAATGTTACATTTCTACATCTAGTTTAGATGATGCGCTGGGAAACGGAGATGCTGGCGGGGAGTGCCGGTGGGTGAGTGCCGGTGGGTGAGTGCACCGGGAGGGAAAACCGCTATAAAATCCCAGAAAGTAGCCCCTACAGCCAATTCCCCACCAACACATAAGGTGCCCAGTAAATCGGATGCCGGTACTCAGGATATTTGAGGAGAGACAGTTGGGCGCGGCGCAGGGCTTCAGCTTTAGTCACCTTGGAGTCTGTTAACTGGCGGTAGAACTCACTCATCAAAGGTGCCGTAGCGGCATCATTAATATACCAAAGCGTTGCCAGGGTGCTTCGCGCCCCCGCCCGCACAGCCACCCCAGCCAGTCCCAAAGCCGCCCGATTATCGCCAGCAGCGGTTTTGCAAGCACTCAAAACCAGTAATTCAATAGCGCGATTTTTGCTGCGGTTTTCATCTGAAGCCCGCAGCAAGCTATCAAATTCTATGACATTGATGCGCCCGTCCCAAGTGAGAATAAATGTGTCCTCCGCTTTAGAACTGAACTCGCCGTGAGTGGCAATGTGAATCACCGGAAAAGACGACTGGGAAATTTCTTTTTGCAGGGCTTTGCTGGTAAACTGCTGATTCAACAGCACCTCCGCCGGCAACTCAGATTTGATTCGCTCCACTTCCAAAGCCACATTTGGCAGCGCGGAAAAGCCCGATCTGGCTTCAGTCAGCCCAGCAGTTAAAGCCTTTAATTGCCCCCGCTGCAATGGTTTTGCTTCTAGCAGCTGCAGCCCCGGCGTCAGAGCAATGGCATACTTTTCGACAATATACTGCTTGCCGTCGTGGAGAGACGCCATTGGAATATTGCGCAAGGCACCGTCTAGGATAAACACCAGCGTTTCTATTTTGCTGCTAGCTAAATTTGCCTCAGCAGGCTGGATTAACCACTGGTAGACCTTTTGAGACAGCGGCAAAAAATCCTTGGAGGTGCGGGTAACCAAAGCTTTGCGCAGATCCGTGAGAGTGCTTTCAACTTTCCCCGCTTCCAGAGGCATCTCCCAGTAGCGCATATTTTCTCCGGGTAGCGACAGGATAACTGCCAGCCTATTTTCCAAAATAATCGGATAAAAAACAGCTGCATTGGGGTCAACCTTGTCGATTTCCACCGGCTTAGTATCCAAACAGGCATCCCGGAAAAAATTGTCGAGTTCAGCCAGCTGCAGCGATTCAATCACCGCACGCGCTTGCTTGAGGTTTTTTTGACTCGGCTGTTTATCTAGCAACAACTCAACCAGCTGCCGGTAAATCGGCTCGACGCTTTCCCGAAACGAAAACTGCAACTCTTGATTGATAGCGACCAAATCAGTGCGCAGGGATTGCAGGGTGTTTACTGCCTGACTGTAAGCAACGATTGCCTCCTCAACTTCTCCCTTCGCTCTCAGCAGGCGTCCCAGCTGCCACTGCCAGCGGTAGGCAATATCTGGCGCGTCAATTGCCTGAGCTTTTAATAACGCTTGCTGCGTTAATTTATGGGCGTAAGACCACTGATGCGTCCGTTCGTACAGATTGCCGAGAAAGCCCAGCGCGTAAGCTTCTGAGCGAGTGTCTCCCAGATTTGAAGCCTGTTGGGCGGCGGTGGCGAGTAACCGCGCAATCTCCTCGGTCGAAACTTCATTGCTGTTGCCTTCTGACAGGTTTATGAGACTTTCGGCAAAGTTAATCTTGGCGTAGACTGAAGTGCGGCTCTGGGGCAAACTGGCTATCTGCAACTGAATTTGGGGCAGCAAAGCCCTGGCTGCGGGCCAGTTTTTGGTTTCCACCAAAAGGCTGAGCTGATTCAAAAGGCTCTCTGCCTTTGTCTTAGGTGAAGTAGAGGCTGCAAAAGCCTGTTGAAAGTAATCTAGAGCTGCAGAGTGATTTTCTGCGGCGTGGGCGGTATTGCCCAAACTGAACAGGGCGTCGCTTGTGGCTTGCTTTGATTGCAATCTTTGGGCGATCTGCAAACTTTGCTGCAACACTTGCTGCGACTTTTCCAAGTCACCTGTTAAGCGCAAAGCGTCGCCGAGGTTGCGCAATCCTGAAGCTTTCAGCGGAGAGTCCGGTTGCGGTTCCAGGGTTTGGCGGACTTGTTCCAGCGCTTTCAAAGCCCGCCGGTATTGCCCTAAAGCTTGCAGAGCCTGCGCTTGATTAATCGTAGCGCTGCTCGCACCGGCTTTGTCACCGGCAAGCCGGTAGGCTTCCGCTGCTTCCTGCCAGCTAACTAGAGCTTGTTCTGGCTGTCCGGTGGCTAATTGCAAACTCCCTTGAGTGTTGAGGGATCGGGCTCGCAGCACTGCAGTTGCGCTGCCGGAGACACCCGTCTGCTGCAAAATGTTCAAACTGGATGCTATCGCATTTTTCGCCTCCTCCCACCTGCCTAGCTGCTGTAGGGCAGCAGATAGATTGATCAGTGCGTTCGCCTTTTGCCTGCCATCTCCCAGTTTATCGTAAATACCGGCAGCCTGTTGCCAAGCCGCCGCCGCTTCGGCAAAGCGCTGAGCCTCATACAGTTCTTTGCCAACCCGCATCAATTCCAGGGGGGAGTTGTCGGACAGTGGGGCGGCAATCTCGAAGGCGTTCCCTTGGGGGTAAGCTAAGCCCAAAAACAGGGAACAAGATAAAAGTAAAAATTTTTGCCAATGGCGATGGTTCATTTCTTTGCTTTTAAAAGTTCAGGGAGAATGCTTTAGAAGAAGCTGCCGACTATGGAAAAATAAATTCCCTGCTCTTGCCAGGTTCTGTCCGATGACTTAATATTAATTAAAGGGATGCCGTATTCCAAGCGGGCGGTGAGTTTGTCTCCCATCTGGAAGCGCAAACCCAGACCGATAGAAAGCAGGGTGCTGTAGTCAGGTGCCTTGCTGCCCGCACTGTTCCAGACGGTGCCGGCATCGATAAACGGCGTCAAGAGCAAAATACCTTGTTCGTCGGGCAAGCGGTAAATGGGAACTCGCACTTCTGCGGAGCTAAAAACGCCACTGTCCGTCAGCAGGGCGTCCTGCCGGTAGCCCCGCACACTTTCCAAACCCCCTAAGCCAAACTGCTCGATAGGCAACATGGCTCGGTCAGAAATCTGGGCGTCGGAACGCAGCACCAGCACCAGATCCGGAGCCAGCTGGCGCACCAACTGCATCTGTCCGCGCCAGGAGAAAAAGCGGCTGTCGGGAGGGTCGTCGTTGACGGTGGCTTTCCACCCCAGTCCGACACTGAACTGGGAGCGGGCGGCGAAGACTTGCTTGGCGCTCCGCTGGGTGTATTCTTGGAAAAACCTGAGTGCGCTCAGCCTGGTTTTCCCCTCTTCGCTAGCTCCAGGGGAAAGGGGAAACGGAACACCAAGGAGGGTGGTATCGCTTTCTCGGCGAGTCGCGGTCAAACCGAGGGTGATTTCTTGCTGGGGGCTTTCAACTACCGGCTGGCGCACGGTGAGTTCGTAGTTGCGGGAGGTGGCTTGGATATCCACCGGCTGGAAGGGAGGCTCAATGATATTGCTGTCTGTCCGACTGACAAAAACGCTGACGGTGCCGTTGCGGGCGTTGACAGGCAAAGTGTAGCTGCCCTCTATGGCGTTGCTGCCCTCGGTGTTGGTGTAGGTCAGGCTGAGCCGATCTCCGATCCCCGTCAAATTGCCCTCGCTCAAGCTGACCTGGCGGCGAAAGGTGCCAACGCTGGGCGAGCGGCCATTATCAAGGGTGACTTCCAGGTCGAAGGACTGAGTCTCGCTGATCATTACTTCTACCACACTGCGGCCCGCACGGGAACCGGCAGACAGTTCAGCTGAGATGGTTTTGATCAGGGGGTTGAGTTGCAGCAATTGCAAGCTCTCTAGCAGCCGGTTGACATTCAGGGGCTTGCCGGCTCCGAGGGCTACGCGGCGGCGCAAGTAGTTGAGGTCAAGACGTAGTGTAGCGGCTGCGCCTGTAGCATCGATGCCGGTGATGTTGATGGCTTCCACTTCCCCTTCCACCACCTGAATTTTCACAACCCCTGCGTTCAGAATTTGCGGTGGGATCAGGGCACCAGAGGTAATGTACCCCGCTTCGGTGTACTTCTTGGTTATGGCAGAGCGGGCTTCCAGCAGTTCGGCAAATGTCAAAGGCTTGTTGGTGAAGCGTTCGAGTTCCTCCCTCAGTTCTTGATCGCTGAATGCCGTATTGCCCTCGAACTCGAATCGCTCGACAACTATGCTGCCAGGAACTGCTTCGGGCAGCTGTTCTGGGGCCTGAGGCGCAGGGGCACCGGCAGGGGGCTGCAGGAGCTGTTCTGGGGGCGGCAGCTTTTGAGGGGGTTGCGGCTCGGGCAGCGGCGTTGGCGGCTGCGGCTCAATAGGTCTGGGAATTTGAGACAGGTCAGCCGCCTGCGCTATTTCTGAGGCGGCAGAGGGCTGAAAAATTACACTTTTTTCAGGCTTTTGCCCCTCGGACTGCCAGGTGAGGGGCAGCCAAGGTGGGCTGCCCCTGCCCTCAACCTGCTTGGTCATTTCAGATGTTGCTGATGCCGGCGATCCGCTGCTTTCAGCAGCTTGCGCCAATGCTAATGCTGGCCAAACGGCGCAGCTGTACATTAACAATGAATAGTTTACGGCAAAATTAATAGAAAAACAAATCGGGTACATGAAGCATTTTCCCTTGGTTATATGGGGATATACAACTAATTTGCTGCTATAAAATTTATCTGGCATTTATGGCACCTCTAGTCGGGAGTCTCTCACAACTATACTGGGTCTGCGAGCCTGCTGGCATTCCCACTTCACTCAGGAAATGCCAGCCAATCTCTACAAAGGGCACGATCGCAGTGGGCATTGGGCATCATGCATGGCATTGGGCATTATCGCATGCATCTGTGAGTCTTCCCTATGCGCCGGGAGCCATGCGCCATGCCATTAATGTCTATTCCCCATAATTTCTACTGCTATATCGGGTATGATCTAACTTAAAGTTGCTACCTACAAATTTAGGACATGGGCAGTGGGCGATGAAGGATTGGGGCAGTGGGCGCTCGGGCAAAAAGTTGTGAGTCTT
>JALOOK010000478.1 GCA_025454445.1 Oscillatoria sp. Prado101
ACATAATTGTTGTATCCTCTGTCAAAGGTGAATCTAATATTGAATTCAAGGGGGTTAACCCTCTACCCGGTAATTAAAAATCGCCGCCACAGATCAAAAAATTAGGACTTCCGCCAAACTGCCAGTCTGCGATACCCCCAACCCCCCTTAAAAAGGGGGCTAGTATTCTTCCCCCCAAAGTAGGGCGCGTTCCGCCGCACCCAGGCGTTGGGGGAGCAAAGGGAGTGAGACTCAAGCGTGCGCAAGTCAAGCGTGCTGGCTGCCGGCTGTTCCTGCGCAACCTGTCGCCGGTCGAGCTGCGGCTCCCGAAACATAGACTTTGACGCTCTAGTGCTGCAGACAGATAAAAAAGTGGAACAGGCTGAAAAGGACGGCGGCGGGTAAAAATACCCCGAATTGAGGTAAAATGAGAAGTCATCTCCGAAAATATAACTAAAAAAACGGCCAATTTTATGCCACAAACTGTCTGGATTGCAAGACACGCAAACCGGCTTGACTTCGTTAACCCCGATTGGTTTATCACCGCCGACAGACCTTACGATCCGCCCCTTTCCCCGGATGGGGAAGAGCAAGCTAGAGCACTGGCAAAACGCATGGCCGGTGAAAGCATCGCTCACATTTTCGCCTCTCCTTTCCTGCGAACCGTGCAAACTGCGCACGCCGTAGCGGAAGTTCTCGATTTGCTGGTGAAAGTCGAGTCGGGGTTGAGCGAATGGCTCAACCCTGAGTGGATGCCAGCAATGCCAGAAAAACTCTCCCTCGAAGCACTGGCTGAGCGATTTCCCAAAATCGACACAAGCTATACTTCTCGCGTTCTGGCTGAATACCCGGAAACAGGCGATGGGGCGCTGGAACGAGCCGCCCTGACTGCCAAACGCCTGGCCGGTGAGTTTCCAAAAGATATACTATTAGTGGGTCACGGAGCCTCCGTTCTGGGCGCTACAATGGGGCTTGCCGGCAGAGCCGGTGAGCCAGAACTGAAAGTGGCTCTGTGCAGTTTGTTTAAACTGGTGCGGCGAGATGGAGAATGGGTAATAGAACTCAATGGTGATACCTCCCATTTGAGCCAAACGGAGGAAGTTATCCGGTTTAATTAACGTGATTTAGCGGCCTCGACTGATAAAAATAGTTTGTAGTAAGGACTTTAGTCCTTACCTTGCCACGGGTGAGGGCTAAAGCCCAGACTGCAAACTGGGTGAGGGCTAAAGCCCAGACTACAAACTGGGTGATCAGCGATGAGCGCTCAGCGATGACTAATGACCAATGACAGCAAATAACAGCCATGACATTATTACTAGCAGGAGATATCGGCGGCACTAATACTTCTTTGCGCTTGGTGGAAGCACCGGCGCAGCAGACTCTCTACGAGGCGCGTTACCCCAGCCAGGAATTTGCCGATTTGGTGCCGATTGTGCGCCAGTTTCTGGCAGCAGCCGCCCAAAAATTAAAATTGGGCGACACACCGGCACCGGAAAAAGCTTGCTTTGCCATCGCCGGCCCGATTGTCCACAATACCGCCAAGCTGACTAATTTGCCTTGGTTGTTAGACAGCAAGCGGCTGGAGCGAGAACTGTCGGTGAAGCAAGTTAGTTTAATTAACGATTTTGCCGCCGTTGGCTATGGCATAATGGGTCTAATCTCTGATGACTTGCTCCCCTTGCAAGCCGGCCAGCCCCAGCCAGACGCGCCGATTGCTGTCATCGGTGCCGGCACCGGCTTGGGTGAAGGCTTTTTAATCAAACAGGGCGACACCTATCAGGTTTTCCCCAGCGAAGGCGGGCACACCGACTTTGCCCCCCGCAACGAATTGGAATTTCAGCTATTGCAATATCTGCGCGACAAATACCAGATTTCCCGCGTTTCTGTCGAGCGAGTTGTTTCTGGCCAGGGCATTGTGGCTATTTACCAGTTCCTGCGCGACCGGCTCGACAAAAGCGAGTCGCCAGAAATCGCTCACACCGTCAAAACCTGGGAGCACGAGGTGGGGCGCAAGCAGAAGTCTGTTGACGCTGCAGCGGCGATCTCGCAAGCGGCGCTGGCAAAAAGTGACCCTTTGTGCGAAAAAACAATGGAAATTTTTGTGGACGCTTATGGCGCGGAAGCGGGCAACTTCGCCCTCAAACTGCTACCATTAGGGGGGATGTATATTGCCGGTGGTATTGCGGCCAAAATCCTGCCCCTGATTCAACAGGAGAGCCGGTTTATACAAGCCTTTACCCAGAAAGGGCGGGTGAGCTCCTTGGTGGAGCGCGTGCCGGTGAGTGTTGTCCGCAATCCGCAAGTGGGGCTGATCGGTGCCGCCATCTGCGCCGGTAGATTGTCAGCGGTTACAGGTTAAAGGAGGCAGCAGCCCCCCTGAGCATGGCTCCCTGGCAGTAGGGGCGGGTCCGAGTGCCCGCCCTGGAAGGAGAAATTCCATTCGCCTGGTAATTGTCGCTGACACCAGTGGCCATGACCCCGCCCTGGGGGCCAATTGCCCCCGCCTGGGAAGAGGCAACCACTGATAAGCTAATAGCTGGTAGCTGAGAGCTGGTAGCTGTTTATGGCAGGACACAGTAAATGGGCAAATATTAAGCGTCAGAAAGCGAGAGTGGATGCCGTTAAGGGCAAGGTATTCACCAAAATCTCTCGCGAAATTATTGTGGCGGCTCGCACCGGCGTGCCCGACCCTGACGCCAACTTTCAGCTGCGCACGGCGGTTGAAAAAGCCAAAGCAGCTGGGATTCCCAATGAGAATATTGAGCGAGCGATTGCTAAAGGTGCCGGCAAGCTGGGAGCCGGTGGCGACAGTCTGGAAGCCATCCGCTACGAGGGCTATGGCCCCGGCGGTGTGGCCATGATCGTCGAAGCCCTCACCGACAACCGCAATCGCACCGCCGCTGATTTAAGAGCGGCGTTTAGCAAGCGAGGGGGCAACTTGGGCGAAACCGGCTGCGTCAGCTGGATGTTCGACCAAAAAGGCGTCGTCACACTCACCGGCCCCATTGATGAGGACGCTCTGTTAGAGGCGTCTTTGGAAGGGGGCGCGGAATCTTACGAGCTGACAGAGGTGGATGAAACCGAGGGGGCTGAGGTGTTCGTCGAACCGGCTTCCCTGGAAACCCTGCAGCGAACTTTAAAGGGTAGGGGCTATTCAGTGAGCGATTCCGAAGTGCGCTGGATTCCTAAAAATACGGTGGAAGTCACCGATGCGGAACACGCCCGCTCCCTGCTCAAATTAATGGACGCCCTAGAAGAGTTGGATGACGTGCAAAACGTCACCGCCAATTTCGAGATGGCGGATGAGTTGATGTCGCTGAGCGCCGTGTAGTTTTTGGGCATGGGGAATTGGGGATTCTACGCAGCCCACCGGCAGGAAATAGACGCCGCCATTGCTGCTGAGCAGACACTCGAAAACGGCTAAAGTAAAAAAGTAGGGTGCGTTCCGCACGCCAGATCCCCCCACTTCTAGGGAGTATTCAATCAGGCGGAACGCACCCCACCTCTTCCGAGACGCCGGTGCTGGGAAAAGCCTGTCCCGCAACAGCAATATCTTGACAAAATCCGCGATTTGTGGTAATTATAGCGGTTTTCATCTGAGTGAGGTACTGAGAAACCCGGTTTCTTAAAGAAACCGGGTTTCTGGCATGTACTTCGTCCAACTGAAAACCGCTATAGATTAGGAAGAAAAAGATAGCTCGCCCCTCAGCTTTTCTCAACCAAGATTTTTTCCACAACCGGCTCGTGGTGTAACAGCATCAACTGTGAGAGCGCGTAACGTTTCAAGAGCATACGCACGACCACTGCTATCACTGAATTCCACCTCAAAAACTGCCGGCTCGTATTCTTCCACAACCGTGCCTACCTGACCCCGGTATAATCCCAGTTCTGGCAAATCTGACCGCAGGGCAACGACATCCAGCAACTTAATCTCTTGCTTCATCCTAAAACACCGCACTCACTTTACAGCCGGCCTATTGATAAAATGCGCCACAGGTGGTAAGCTATTAGCAACTTATAAAAACCCCCGACTGATTGCCTCTTCTGAAGAGTTTATTTTCAGGATGACAGCTAATCTCTGCGCCGGACAATGCGCGATAATGCGCG
>JALOOK010000479.1 GCA_025454445.1 Oscillatoria sp. Prado101
TAATCCCCTTATTCCCGTGCCGGCCCGCCATCTTGTCGCCCACCTGAATCTTCCGCTTCTGGGCCACATAGACGCGCACCACCATATTCGCGCCAGGCGGCAGCTCATCGCCCTGCTCCCGGGTGAACACGCGCACGTCCACGACGCGGCCCTTCTCGCCGTTCGGCACTCGCAAGGAGTTGTCGCGCACGTCCCGCGCCTTCTCCCCGAAAATGGCCCGCAGCAGCTTCTCTTCCGGCGGCTGATCAGATTCCCCCTTAGGAGTCACCTTGCCCACCAAGATATCGCCCGACTCCACCCAAGCCCCAATCCGGATGATCCCGCCTTCATCCAGCTGGCGCAGAGCGTCCTCACCCACATTAGGAATTTCCCGGGTAATTTCCTCAGGGCCGAGCTTGGTTTGCCGCGCCTCAATCTCGTACTTTTCAATGTGAATCGACGTGTAAATGTCATCATAGACCAGACGCTCATTGATCAGGATGGCGTCCTCATAGTTGTAGCCCTCCCAGGGCATGTAGGCCACCAGGATATTCTGACCGAGAGCGATTTCTCCCCCTTCGGTAGCGGAGCCATCTGCCAGCACCTGACCGGCAACCACATCATCCCCTTCCGACACCAGAGGGCGCTGGTTCAAACAGGTGTCCTGGTTCGAGCGCTGGTACTTCTGCAGCTCGTACTCAATATCGTGGGGCGCAGCCGGCCCTCCAGGCTCCCCAGTCTGCGGGCTGCCATCTGGCCCACCGCTGGGCGGAACCGCAGGACGGACGCGAATGCGCTCCGCATCCACATAGACCACTTCCCCGTCAGTGCGCGACACGATCACCATCCCGGAGTCCCGCGCCGCTTGCGCTTCCAGGCCAGTCCCCACCAGGGGGCGTTCTGGCTTCAGCAGGGGCACAGCTTGGCGCTGCATGTTTGACCCCATCAGGGCCCGGTTGGCGTCATCATGCTCCAAAAACGGAATCAGAGAAGTAGCCACCGAGATAATTTGCACCGGCGAAATCGCCACATAGTCCACCATGACCGGCGTCGTCGTGGTGAAGTCCTGGCGGTAGCGCACCGGCACAGTATCCCCCAGAATCTTCCCATTTTCATCCATCGAGATATCCCCCGGAGCCACCCGCAGGTCATCTTCCTCATCTGCCGTCATAAACACCGGCGCTCGCTCCCGCAGCACCCGCCCGTTTTCCACCGGATAGAAAGGCGTCTCAATAAACCCATAGGCGTTCACCCGGGCGTGAGTTGCCAGGGAGCCGATCAACCCCGCATTGGGCCCTTCAGGCGTTTCAATCGGACACACCCGCCCGTAGTGGGAGGGGTGGATGTCCCGCACGGCAAAGCCGGCCCGCTCCCGCGTCAGCCCGCCCGGTCCGAGAGCGGAGAGCCGGCGCTTGTGGGTCAGTTCTGCCAGAGGGTTAGTCTGGTCCATAAACTGGGACAGCTGCGACGAGCCAAAAAACTCTTTAATCGCCGCCACCAGAGGTTTCGGATTAACCAGCGACGCCGGTGTCAGAGTTTCCGAATCCGAAACCGTCATCCGCTCCCGGATAATCCGCTCCAGCCGGTTCAGCCCGACGCGCACTTGGTTTTGCAGCAGCTCCCCAACCGAGCGCACGCGCCGGTTGCCCAGGTGGTCGATATCGTCGGTGTTGCCGATATCGAACTCCAGGTTAATCAGATAATCCACTGCCGCCAAAATATCTTGGGGGGTGAGCACCCGCAACGTATCTGGGACATTGAGCCGCAGCTTTTTGTTCAGCTTGTACCGGCCCACCCGACCGAGGTCGTAGCGTTTGGGGTCGAAGAAGCGGGAGTCAAGCAGCTGCTGTCCCCCCGATACTGTCGGTGGCTCTCCGGGGCGCAGCTTGCGGTAAAGCTCCATCAGGGCTTCTTCTTCGCTGAACTGGCCTTCTTTTTCAATCGTTTTCTGGAAGTATTCCGGGTGGCGCAGGGCGTCCAGTATTTCGCTGTCCGAAAGTCCCAGAGCTTTTAGCAGCACTTGGGCGGACAGCTTGCGGGTTTTGTCAATCCGCACCCACACCAAATCATTTTTGTCAGTTTCAAACTTCAGCCACGCGCCCCGGTTAGGGATGAGGCTGGCGTTGTAGGTGCGGCGTCCATTTTTGTCTGTTTCCGACTTGTAGTACACTCCCGGAGAGCGCACGATTTGGTTGACGATCACTCGCTCGGCACCGTTGATAATAAACGTGCCCCGGTCTGTCATCAGGGGCAAGTCGCCGATGAACACTTCTTGCTCTTTAATTGTCCCGTCTTCTTTATTGATCAGGCGAGTCGGCACATACATCTGCACGGCGTAGGTGCTGTCCCGCCGCTTTGCTTCATCGACGCTGTATTTGGGGCGCTTGAGCTTGTAGTCTTTGCCCAGAAAGTGCAGCTCCAGCTTGCCGGTGTAGTCGGTAATCGGCGAAAAGCTGTTGAGCTCTTCTATCAGTCCCTCTTCCAAAAACCAGCGAAAGCTAGCCCGCTGGATCTCCACGAGGTCTGGTAAGGTAAAGGACGGTGTCGTGTAAGTCTGATTAGTCATGCCTCTCCAGGAAACGGGTTAGCGTGCGAGCGCGAACTCCATATTTTACCTGACATACGCTGCTCTGTCAACAGCCCAAAAAGGACGCCAGCCACATTCTGCCAGCCTGGCGGCTGGTTGCTGGTGGCTAGATCGTCACAAGCTTTCAAATTCGTTGTTTTTCAGGAACTTCAGTTGGCTTTTTCAGCTCTTGCGGGCTTCTTAGCATGCGCCTTAACTGCCTTCATTTATCTTCGCGCCCACCCGCGAGCGCCACAGAAGCCGGTGAGCGGGGGAGTAAAGGCAGGGCAGGGACTGTGCCTTTTCTCGAAATAAATATTTTTCTGGAAATCTGCTTGCATACAGGGATTGCACTCCCCTTAGTGGGGTTACGTTTGCCATAACGAGCCAGACCGCTCCCCTAACAACAATAATTTTATCCGGCGGTTGTGCCAGCAAGACACCGCCTCTCGAGTGGTTTTGACGCTCACGAGCCGGTTGGGCGCATGGCCAGCGGGTCAGGCTGTCCCACCGGCACACCTTCCCCAACCCGCGCCCCCAAGAGTGGGAAATCCCTCGCTGACTCCGGTGAAGGGGTAATTTTGCCAACCGCCCCGCACAAAAGTCAGCGTTCAGTTTAGCGGCGGGTTGTTTGCCAGGGCAATTCATCACAGCGCAGCGCTGGCAACCGCTGCTTTCAGTGCCTCGTCCGGGAACTCTGACGGTTGAGCCACCGGCAGGCCAAACAGCTGGCAAGCATTCTGAGTTGTTTGGGCGGCTAGGGTTTCCAGGGAGACATTTCTTAGTTTAGCAACTTGTTCGGCTACATATCTGACATAAGCCGGTTCATTGCGCTTTCCCCGTTTGGGCGCAGGGGCGAGGAAGGGACAATCTGTCTCTATTAACAGCCTGTCCACAGGAACCGTGCGAGCCGATTCCTGAATCCCCGTGGCGTTTTTAAACGTCACAGTCCCGCTAAAGCTGATATAAAAGCCCAAATCTAGAAACCACTGGGTTTCCTCTGGAGTGCCCCCCCAGCAGTGCATCACCCCTTTTACCGCACCGAAACGCTCCCAAAAATCCCGCAACAGCTGGGCCATTTCCCCCGCCGCGTCCCGGCAGTGGACAATCACCGGCAGCTTCAGCTGCTGCGCCACAAAAAGCTGAGCCTCAAACGCTGTTTTTTGCAGCTCCTTATTGTCTGCCTTGTAAAAATCCAAGCCTGTCTCCCCAATGGCCACCACCCGATTGTCAGAACTGGCCAGTGCCAAAATCTCCTCTTGGGAAGAGTCTGTCCACTTGTGGGCGTCCAGGGGGTGCAAGCCAACGGCAAAAGAGATTTCCGGGAAGCGGGAGGCTATGGATTGAATGCTGGCCAACTCAGCCGGCTCGACACACGAATGTACGAGACGGACTACACCCGCCTCCCGCCACCTATCCCGCACGGCTTCCAGATCGGCCTCAAATCGGTCAAAGTTGAGGTGGACGTGGGTATCGATCAGCTGCATGAGTCAAGGGCTCGCTTATTTCTAATTGTCAACTGATAATTGATAAT
>JALOOK010000480.1 GCA_025454445.1 Oscillatoria sp. Prado101
AACCGGGTTTCTTGTGCGGAAATTAGGCAAAAATAGCGAATCCCCGCAAAGAAACCCGGTTTCTAACCCCCTCGCGCAGTCCAAAGAAACCGGGTTTCTCATGCGGAGAACAGAAACCGGGTTTCTTATGCGGAAATTAAGCAAAAATAGCGAATCCCTGCAAAGAAACCCGGTTTCTAACCCCCTCCCGCAGTACAGTGCCGGTTGAATTAATGTTTATGGCACCTTCACTTTTTATTGAGAAACCATCTCTAAATCACAGATTTGAAGAAGTAGAACCGGAGGATTGCTTGAGGTTAACAAAAGGAGCCTTAGCCAAATTACCTAGAGAAACTGAATTCAAAAGTTCTTCCCATTTATTAGACAAAAATTCATCCCCGGAATTCTGCATTTGCAGTTGAGCGAGGGATGAAAGAGTGTCGAACCAAAGAGACTCTTTGGCATAAATAAATGGGCGCTCATTTTCGGAAACAGCTTCCAGTTTCTGGGCAAGAATATTGCTCTTTTCCACCCGTTTAATCCACCCCTGAACTCTCACATCTCCCGAACGGTCTTCTGGATTGCAAATAATTGAAAAGAACCACTGATAGTTCTTACCCACTTCTAAAGATTTGCCAGCTTTAGCCGGCATAGTGTAGCTAACAATACCCGCACGCTCCACAGCAGGCAATTTCCCCGAATTGTACACCTCCTTGCCGTCTTCATCCTGCAGGACAAACTCCATTTCAGGGGCTGCAGTATCAGCGCCGGCTGTTTCCGGGACATACCAGTAGAGTGTGGGGCGCTCCGATATAGTCAGCCCCATATTTGTCGCAGGAACCAGAGGAATGAGCTTGTTTTGAATATTCGGGCAATTGCCACCGCGCACTCCCCCACCTTCTTGCCGCCCCTCACCGGGCAGCCCTCGGTTGGGGGGGTTAAATGCGTTCCAATTCCCAGCGATGCTTTGACTGAGCGCGGTTTCCTGTGACTGCGCCCGCACCGAAATCGGCAAGCTAGCGGTGGCGGCAAGTCCTAAGGACAGAGCTAACGACAGTGGAAGCAGCTGCAGGCAATACTTCATTCTAGCCATACTACAATAACCCTTTGGTGAATCGTGTTATCTTGAAATACGGTTGCGCCTTGAGCCGGTGTTCCCACCCAGCCACGAAGCCGCTCTATATCCATACTACAAGGCAGGGAATGGCAGAGGAGCCAGCTGCCCTCAGCAGTCCCACCCCCCGCTGCCGGTGGGCTGTGGCCATCAGGCTTGTGTGCCAGCCTCACACTTCCCACTCCTCACTGGTCAGATTGCACAGCGGGGAAAAACCCGCAGATGTTTGCCGGAAGTGGCACAAGCCCCCGATCCCCCTCGAAGGTTGCCGCCCTGTCTGCAATCGAGCGCCCTCCGGTGCTGATTGGAGCCGGCTAATTTCGCTACCTTCTCAAGGCAGGAGGAAGTTGTATCCTAATCAGGGGATCAGCTCGCCCCACCTGCAAGCAAACGCACGGGTATTGTATTTAGACGATGCAATGCCCTGAAACGATCCAAAAAGCCGTCCTCGTTAACGGGTTAGTTGGATACTCTTAACTATTATGCACGATAAATTTTACATGGCTCCCGATTCACCCGTTCTCCCACTCACCCAAAATCCCTGGTTGCGCACGCTCAGACCCCATGCGGCGTATGCCCTGCACGGCATTGCCTTTGCCGGCGACGCCCTGCTAGCCATTGACACAGCCCGGGGGCATCTGCTCCAGATTGATTGCGCCAGCGAAAACACGACGATTCTCAATCCTTATCAGGCGGAAGACTTTGCCGGCGTCACCGGCTTGGCTGTTTGGCAGAGCACCCTTTGGTTCACCCGCGACGAAAACGTTTATTTCTGCCAGCTGCCCGATCTCACCCCCCAGCATTTTGTCACCCTGCCCCACCGAGCCAACGGGGTGGCTGTCTGGGAATCCACCGTTTACGTCACCTGTCAAAAAGCAGGCTATATTTTCATTTTTAATCGCGATACCGGCAAGCAGATTACCAAATTCTACGCACCCGGGGTGGGGGTGGAAAACATCACTGTCCGCGAGGAGGAACTCTGGGTTTGCGACGCCCTTGAGCAAACCGTCTACTGCCTGGAACGAAGCACCGGCAGCCTGCGCTTTAGCGTACTCACACCTTTTGAATACCCATCGGGCCTAGCTTTTCACACCGACCCAGTTTCAGGCCAGGATATCCTCTATGTGGCCTATGCGGGAGAAGAAGCATACATCCGCGACGATCCCAACTCCTCCGATCCTTACCAGCTCACCTTTCGCGACCGCACATTCATTCACCCCCTTTACTTTCACTATAACGAAGCCGGTCGCTTCGCGCTCTCCAACGGCTATCTCATTGAGATGTCCTATGTCGAAGAACTGGCTCCCCTTGATCAAGTGCACCTAGAAAACCTGGAATGGCGGATTGCCCTTCCCTCTAACACCCACCGGCAAAAAGTGCGGCGCGTCGAGCCGGTTGGCATGCCCTTCACCGAAGAAATCCGCGACGGTGAGCGCGTCGCCGTGTTTAAGTTTGACACCCTCAAACCCCAGGAATCCCGCATATTTGGCTGGAAAGCCCTCCTGGAAGTTTGGAGTGTCAAGTACCGCCTCACCCCCCGCGAAGTGGAAAACTTGCCCCCACTGCCGCCAGACTTCCAGGAGCGCTACCTAGTAGATAATGATAACTTGGCGATGGATACCAATATCGTCCGCAGGGCGGCCCGGGCAGCCATTGCCAGAGAAACCAACCTGCTGCGCCAAGTCCTGAGCATTCGCAATTACGTCTACGACGAACTCTCCTACGGCATTAAACCCCAGATTGACACCCCCGATGTGGTGCTGGATCGGGGCACCGGCTCCTGCGGAGAGTATGTGGGTGTTTTACTCGCCCTCATGCGCCTTAATGGCATTGCCTGTCGCACCATCGGTCGCTACAAGTGCCCGCCCCATGCCGACCGCATGTTTGTCCCCCTCATGCCCGACTTCAACCACGTTTGGCTGGAATTCTATATACCAGGATTTGGCTGGGTGCCGATGGAATCCAATCCTGACGACACCCAAGAAGGAGGCCCCTATCCCATGCGATTTTTTATGGGCTTGGCTTGGTATCATATTGAAATTGGCAAGGGATTGCGCTTTGCTAGCTTGGCAATTGAAAACACTTTGGTTAAGAAAGAAGAGGTTTCTATTGGCGCTCTCGCCATCAATCACGTCAGGTTCAAGATCCTGGGAGAACTTCCCCCCTATCAGGACTGAAGCCGCCAGTGGCCCGCCGGCAATCAGGGGCGTTTTTAAGTGCCACCCTGGGACATGGGGCTGGCGCGAATCGGGCTCACGCGCATGGGGAAGATTTAGGCACTGGGGAGAAATCCCCAATCCCCACTGTCCCATCCCCCACTGCCCCATCCCCCGGCAGATGTTGCTGCCGGTTAAAACAAATATTTGCCCTCACCCCCACCGGCACAGCAGTTTTTGTGCTAATATTAAACCTTAAATATAACCTGAGAAATCGTCAGTTGTGGAAAATCCGGTTCTGATTGTTCTATCTATTATGGCTCTTGGGCTGCTGGTGGCTGTCACCGGCGGCGTCGCTTATCTCACCGCCGCCGAGTGGCGCGACCGCAGACGCAGGGAGCGGGAGAAACGCTCTCGATCTTAGCGTCAGTCTTGTGATTGAAAATCCGAGGTGAGCGACGGAATGCGCAGCCAGCGTTTTTCGCCGCCACAATACAATAATGTACGCAGATGTAGCAGTTTTCATCATAATGATGTACTGAGAAACCCGTATTTTAAAATCTCCGGGTTTCTGGCACTGTATCCAACAGAAAACTGCTATAATATCCCCGATCGTCTGCGTGCGGAAAGCGATTTCTAGGAAGCAGAAAGTGTGTCGATCTCAGAAGGCGGCAAAACAAAATTAGAGCTGGAGAAGCTACTCGCCTGAATGCCCACCACCACCGCTAACAGCTGATTGATGAACACCGGATCGGGAGTGCCGGTGCCGCCAGTGGCAGTATCGGCGGCACCAGCAGTCGTGTCCTCAATCTGAACCTTG
>JALOOK010000481.1 GCA_025454445.1 Oscillatoria sp. Prado101
ACTAGAAACCCGGTTTCTTAACTGAGGTGACGAGAAACCGGGTTTCTTTTGACAATCTCTGCTTTTAGCCACCGGCTGACTAGAAACCCGGTTTCTTAACTTTCTTCACCCACCCCTCCAAATCCGCCAAAGCCCGATCCCGATACCCCTCATACCGCTGCTGCTTATTGCGAATTAAATGCGGCAGCGCCGGCAAAATCCCAAAATTCGGGGGCATGGGCTGGAAATGCTTCGGCTCAGCCGAGCTGATGAACGCAAACAGCGCCCCCATCATCCCAGTTGCCGGCAAACTCACCGGCTCCAACCCCAGCGCCATCCGCGCCGCATTCGTACCCGCCAGCCAGCCACCCGCAGCCGCCGCCGTGTACCCCTCCGTACCCACCAGCTGTCCCGCCGCCAGCAGCGTCGGGCGTTTCTTGAACTGTAGCGTAGGATACAGCAATTCCGGCGAATTTATGAAAGTATTGCGGTGCATCACCCCCATGCGCACAAACTCCGCATTTTCCAGCCCCGGAATCATGCGAAACACCCGCTTTTGCTCGCCCCAGCGCAAATTCGTCTGGAAACCCACCATATTCCAAAGCTGTCCCGCCTTATCCTCCTGGCGCAACTGCACCACCGCATAAGGGCGAAAGCCGGTGCGCTCATCCACCAGCCCCACCGGCTTCAGCGGTCCATAGCGCATCGTATCCTCCCCCCGCTTCGCCATCTCCTCAATGGGCAAACACGCCTCAAAAAACTTCGCCGTCTCCCGCTCAAACTCCTTCAATTCCGCCTGTTCTGCATAGCACAATTCGCGCCAAAAGTCAAGATATTGCTCTTTATCCATCGGGCAATTGAGATAAGCAGCTTCTCCCTTATCGTAGCGAGAGGCGCGGAAAACGATGTCATAATTAATCGATTCCCCCACAACAATCGGGCTGGCAGCGTCAAAAAAGCTCAGGTATTCCATGCCGGTGAACCGGCGCAAATCTTCTGCCAAATCGTAACTCGTCAGAGGGCCAGAAGTAAGCACCGCAATCCCTTCTGGGGGAATTTCCCGCACCTGATTCCGGCGCAACTCAATCAAAGGGTGACTGGCGAGAGTTTCCGTCAAATCGTGGCTAAAAACTGCCCGATCCACCGCCAGAGCGCCACCGGCAGGCACCTGATGCTCGTCCGCTTTGCTGATAATAATAGATCCCAGCCGGCGCAATTCTTCGTGCAGCAAACCGGCAGCTTTATCTGTTGCCTTCGCCCCGAAAGAATTGCTGCAAACCAGTTCAGCCAGCTCGCCGGTGTGGTGAGCTGGACTTTGGCTTTCGGGGCGCATTTCGTGCAGGATTGCCGGCACGCCGGCGCGGGCAATTTGCCAAGCAGCTTCCGTGCCGGCAAGTCCGCCACCAATCACATGAATCGGCTGTTTTTCTGTCATTTTCAGCTCTCACCTCTCAGCTTGCTGTCGTTTCTCCGAGTTTGTATCATTTAAATGAGAAAGCGGCGCTTTCTCACTCATATGATAGGCTATAGATTTAACCACTTTATAAGCATCTCAGGAGCAGGCAGCATAATTGCCACCAGCATAGCTAGAGACATCAATCCCCAAAAATCGCGCTGGTTGTCCAATTCACTGACATCATTGAGAGCCGGTTCATCGGTAATGGGCATCAAGAACAGCAGCAGCGCCCAGAACATAAGTTCAGGGCGGATTAGGGACAGCGCTAGCATCAAGAACCGGGTCATTTGGCCGATGAGCAAGCTGGTGCGCTGGCCAAACATGGCGTGAACGATATGGCCGCCATCCAGCTGGCCCACCGGCATCAAATTGTAAGCCGTCACCACAAGTCCCACATAGCCCGCCACCGCCACTGGATGGAGATGGATCGCCTTACCGGCAGTCAGAGCACCTCCGAGCATCAGCTTGCTCAGCAAAGTCAGCAGCAGCGAAAAGCTGGGATTGAGGGCGTCCACAGTTAACAGCCCTGACTTCGCCGGCAAGTCAACCACCGCCGAATTGGCCAAACCCCAGAGCAACAGCGGCACCGTCACAGCCAAACCGGCGGCAGGCCCAGCAATGCCGACATCAAACAGGGCTTTGCGGTGCGGCACCGGCGAGCGGATCTGGATAAACGCCCCAAACGTACCCAAGAAAAAGGGCACAGGAATAAAGTAGGGCAGGGTGGTGCGGAGCTTGTAGAAGCGAGCCGTGAAGTAGTGGCCCAACTCGTGAACCCCCAGCACAGCCATCAGCGCTAGAGCATAGGGCAGCCCTTTGAGCAACAAACCGGAGTCAGATTGCAGAGCGTCGCGAGAGACACCGGCCATTTGAGCGCCAACAACCGCTGTCGTGAACAGGGTGATCAGCAGCAGTGCTGTGGCAAAACCGGGGCGATCGAGGGACTCAACTTCCCGCACAGAGTCAGGTGTGCGGTAAGGGTTGGCAACCATAGCGAAAAACGGCTTGCCATTGAGGTTCTCTCGGAACAGGACTAAGAAGCGATCGCCGAATTGCGCCTGGATATTTTTTTCAACGATTCTGTACGCCTCCTCTGGGTTAGAGCGCAGCTGGCCCAGACAGAGAACCGCTTGCGGGCGGTACTCCAGCTGCTGCAGGGCGTAGATATTCGCCGGAAAACAGTTTCGCAGCCTGGTTTCTTCGGCTTGATTAATCGGGCGCAGCGGTGGGGCTGGCGTTGGCGGCTCGGCATCAGGAGGCGATCCCGACTGATTGGCGGCAGCCTCGGGCGGCACCGGCTTGTTTGCAGTGCCGGTGCGCCCCAAAAAAATCAGAACCCAGTAGAGGAAAAAGCAAACCACGAACGGCCCGAGCAGCACTGCAGCCGGCAGCGACTGATTTTCAGCGTAGCTCAGCAGCCAGATACCCCACAATACAGGTGCCATCACCACCAGCCACAACACCCACACCGGCGTGCGGGTGATGCGACTGGCAGTGCGCTGCAAAATCAAATATGTCAGCAGTCCCAGTGCGAGCGAGACTAGAAGTAGAAGTAACCTAGAAACCATGCTATGCCCAAGCAACCACAGGCTGTCCTTGATGCCGTTTTTGCGTTTTCACCCAACCGGGACACCTTGGGAGCAACAGCCTATTTCATTGTAGAAAACCAAGCTAATATCCTCATCGACTGTCCGGCTGTCGATCAGGTGAATCTAGAATTTTTGCAGCAGTGCGGCGGCGTCCGGTGGCTGTTTATCACCCACCGGGGCGCGATTGGCAAAGCGGAAGAGATTCAAAAAGCCTTTGGCTGCTCGATTGCCATTCAGGAGCAAGAAGCCTATCTTTTGCCCGGATTAGAGGTGACAGCCTTTCGGGAAGAATTGGCCCTGACGCCGGAAGTCACAGCCATTTGGACACCGGGCCACTCTCCCGGCTCTTCCTGCCTGCATTACACCGGCCACGGCGGTGTCCTGTTCGCGGGGCGTCATTTGCTGCCCAACCAGCAGGGCGAGCCAGTGCCCCTGCGCACGTCCAAAACCTTCCACTGGTCCAGACAGCTGCGCAGCGTCCAGTCCCTGATCGACCGCCTCACACCGGCCACCCTAGCGTATGTCTGTCCCGGTGCCAATACCGGCTACCTACGAGGCAAGCGGGCCATAGACCGAGCTTACGAGCGACTCGCCCGCCTGGATTTAGCCGCAATGCGGGAGTTGCAGCCCTTACTGTGAGGGGATATGGGGGCAGGGATTAGGGGATTTGGGGATTGAGAATTTTCAGATAATCTCACCAAAACCCCCATCTCAGGGCTTCAGCCCAAAGCTCGCAGTTGGGCTTCAGCCCAAAGCTCGTAGTTGGGCTTCAGCCCAAAGCTCGTAGTTGGGCTTCAGCCCAAAGCTCGTAGTTGGGCTTCAGCCCAAATCTCCCCCTCCCCGCTTTTCGGGGAGGGGGTTGGGGGGTGGGGTTCTTCATCCAGTGGAATATGCAACGCCCAATCCCCCAGTCCAGACTTTGATTAAGCGCGGGCTACGCCATCTTCGCGGGCGGCTTTTTGCACCGCAGCGGAGACGACAGAGGCAACCCGCTCGTCAAACACAGACGGGATGATGTGTT
>JALOOK010000482.1 GCA_025454445.1 Oscillatoria sp. Prado101
CACACCGGCACACCGGCACCCCCACCGGCACCCCCTCCACCTCTAGATCGAGAATGGCCCAGACCTGCCAGCTGTCGTGGGCGGCGCTCGTGTCTCAGCGTGGCCCACGACAGCTGCCATCTCCCGATGGCAAAAGGTACGCTCAGCCCTCCCCCATGTGTAAAATAGCTCTTGACACTTTATAGTGGAATCAGCCAATATAGAGGGTGAAAGTTTGAACAAACGACTCTACCCAGCGACCAACAGCAACACAGCCATGAAAGAAACCATCGCTGGCAACTTAACCCGCTACCGCAAACGTCTGGGCTTGTCCCAAAAGCGACTGGGAGAGATGGCGGGGGTGAGTCGCCAGAGCGTCAACTACTACGAAAAAGCCAAAACCCTGCCTGAGAGCAAAACTCTGTCCGCCCTAGCTCGCGCCCTGGGCGTCACCACCGATGACTTGCTGCGTTCCTAAAGCGATCTGCGGCTTAACTGCCGCAGATCGCCGGCACGCCTCCTTTGACAAGCCACCCCAAGAAACCGGGTTTCAAAGCCGGTATTGACCACTTGGTCGCTATGAAAGCTAAAAGAAACCCGGTTTCTAACCGGGTTTCAAAGCCTGCATTGACGCACTTTCCCAGTTTGAGGCTGGCAACGAGAAACTTTTGGGCTTTAGCCCAACTACAAACCTGCTCCACGTTCCCAGTTTGAGGCTGGGAACGAGAGAACGAAACTGTTGGGCTTTAGCCCAACTACAAACCTACTCCACCGTCACCGACTTGGCCAAATTCCGGGGCTGATCCACATCCAGCCCCCGGCGAGCCGCAATGTGATACGCCAACAATTGCAGCGGAATCACCGTCACCACCGGCGACAGCAACTCATCGACTGCCGGCACCGGCAGCACATTCTCAAATATCTCAGCCGTCTCGCCCCCATTGAGCGACGTGACGCCAATCAGTCGGGAATCCCGCGCCTTAGCCTCCTGCGCATTCGACAGAACCTTTTCGCAGACACTTCCCGGCATAGCGATCGCAACCACCGGCACCTTGGCGTCCAGCAGTGCGATCGGCCCGTGCTTCATCTCTCCAGCTGGATACCCTTCCGCATGAATATAGCTGATTTCCTTCAGCTTCAGCGCCCCTTCCAGAGCGATGGGGAAATTAATCCCCCGCCCGACAAAGATAAAATCCCTGGTCTCGGCAAACTCGTGAGCCAGCTCTTCTATATAGCGCTCCTGACTTTCCAGAACCTGCTCAATTTCCCCCGGCAGCTGGCGTAAACCGGTGATAATTTTTTCCAGCTCAGCTGCAGGCACACTTTTGCGCCGGTAAGCCAAATCCAGAGCCAAACAGTAAAACGCCATCAGCTGGGCGATAAAAGTTTTCGTCGCCGCCACGCCAATTTCAATACCGGCGCGGGTGTCAATAATGTGCGGCACCAAATTCCCGAGCGACGACTCAGGGCGATTGGTAATCCCCAGCAGTCGCGCCGCAAAGCGCTCCGGGTGGCCCATACGCCGCTGCAGCTCCATTGACAGCGCCGCCAGAGTATCAGCCGTTTCCCCAGACTGACTAATCCCAATCGTCAGCGTATTCGGAGTTATCGGAGCAGGTGCGTAGCGAAATTCTGAAGCATAGTTCACCACCGTGGGAATTCCCGCCAGCTGCTCGAGCAGGTATTTGCCCACCAAACCCGCGTGCCAGCTCGTGCCGCAGGCGAGAATTTGAACATTCTCCAAATCCGCATACAGTTGATCGGGCAGCCCCAGATTCACCGGCCCCAATGCCGGTGGGCCATCCTTGGCCGCCGCCCCAGCGTGCCAGTCACTGTTCAAATAAGCCTCTAAACTGGCTCGCACCACCCCCGGTTGCTCGTAGATTTCCTTGAGCATAAAATGCTTGAAACCCTGTTTTTCCACCTGTACCGGGTTCCAGTTCAGGGTGCGGGGATATTTCTTCAAGCGATTTCCCGCGAAATCACACACCTCAACCCCCAGCGGCGTCAACCGCGCCAGCTCCCCATTTTCCAGGGGCAGCACCGCGCGGGTGTGGGGCACCAGTGCCGGAGTGTCCGAGGCGCAGAAAAACTCACCTTGGCCAAACCCAATCACCAGAGGAGCTTGCTGTCTGGCCACAATTAACTCATCCGGGAAGTCCGCGCAAAGCACAGCAATCGCAAACGCCCCCTGCAATTCATTAACCGCCTTGCGCACCGCCTCCAGAAAAGCAGAGGTCGAGAACGGCTCAGACTCTTGCGAGGACAGAGATAAAAATTCAGCAATCAGATTGGGGATAACTTCCGTATCCGTATCCGAGACAAACTCGTGCCCCCTGGCCTTGAGAGCCTCCCGCAACTCGCGGTAGTTTTCAATGATGCCATTTTGCACCACTGCCACTCGCTTCCCCGTATCCATGTGGGGGTGGGCGTTGTACTCCGCCGGCTTGCCGTGCGTCGCCCAGCGCGTGTGCCCAATACCAATCTGGGCTGGAGTTTCCAAACCGGCCAGCTTTTCTCGCAGGTTGTGGAGCTTCCCTTTAGCCCGCACGCAATCAATTTCACCCTCCCACACCGTAGCGAGGCCAGCCGAATCGTAACCCCGATACTCCAGTTTTTCCAACCCAGCCAGCAAAATCTCACTTGCCGCTCGGGTGCCTATATAGCCAACGATTCCGCACATCTATAACACAACTCCATCGAGTATTGTAAAACTTCCTTCACAGAGTAGACAGTAATAGACTTTGATTGACTAGAATGTATAAGGACGCTCAGACTTACAGTCTTCACAACCCAGTTAAAGATTAGGACTATATCCCCCGACAAAAAGTAATCCCTATGACTTAACTGTCAAGAGGGATAGGGGATGTCTGGCAGTACATCCTCTGGGCAGATAAAGCCTGTGTTCCCCTCATACTTGGGGGAAGGCACAAGCGTTGCTAAACCCCAGATTGGGGTGCCAATCGCCATGTCTGGTCCATCTGAAAAGGAACTGTGATGACAAGAATCTACTTGCTACAAACTAATTGGCTATCAGGAAAACGTCAAGAAGCTTCCTGGAGCGCAACGGGGAAGCTGCCTTGCAGCAGCCACAGCAGCCGGCACTAGACCTTTCTGCCGCTTGACGCTGCAAGGCAGCCCCTGATCGCTGCCCATTTCCTGGAGCGGATCTGTCTGTGGCCGTTGCCTAGTAAGACAGAGCCATACTGCGAGTTGTTTCAGCGCCCAGGTAAACCCGGATGCTCAGAAAGTCCGTGGGACAGGCAGTTTCACACCGCTTGCAGCCCACACAGTCTTCCGTGCGAGGGGATGAAGCAATCTGGCCGGCTTTGCAGCCATCCCAGGGCACCATCTCCAGAACGTCTGTCGGGCAAGCGCGGACGCACTGGGTGCAGCCAATGCAGGTGTCATAGATTTTAACTGAATGAGACATGATATTAAGGCTCCAGTGGAGGTACAAGATGTGGGCAGTCGGTGGTGCAGATTTAACTGCACGGAGTACCGCTGTGCCGCGCTTCACAACAGGCGGCCTACTTCAAAAATCAAAGCTTAGTTTATCGTAGAGCCTTAGTGCCCTCCTACAAAAGGCTGCAAATCTTCAAATACCTTAACATTTTGCCCGTCGCCCGGTCAAAATCCATCAGGCCACACCGCCCGGGCCAGACGGCAACCGCTAGCTCCCGCTGAAAAATCCGCCGAAATAACTCACTTCATTCTTATTCTTGGCGCACGGGCGCGTCGGGCGCGGTCAAAAAAAAATAAAAAAACTAAACCAACGTAAATCATCTCCAGCACCGGCTTTCCCAGCGGCGGAACCAGCCCGAACGCACAACAAAAACAATCGCCACCACCGGCAGCAGCAGCATCTGGCCAACCAAAAGCAGCGTCAGGGCCGCATTACTAGCCGCCAAGGAGAGCAACCCCTCCTGGCTCCGCAGGGACAAAATCCCCACCAGCACCAGCAGCAGCACCGCTAGCAGCGCACCCCGCCGCCGGGAAATCCTGCCGGTGCCGGTGAACCTCAGAGGGAGGCGCAACCAGGACACCGC
>JALOOK010000483.1 GCA_025454445.1 Oscillatoria sp. Prado101
TTGGGCTGAAGCCCAACTACAAACTTTGGGCTGAAGCCCAACTACAAACTTTGGGCTGAAGCCCAACTACAAACTTTGGGCTGAAGCCCAACTACAAACATGGCCCGCTCTATAAAAGAGGAGTTAAGCAAAAGTCAGATGAGCACAATTCGCAAGGCGGTTATTCCGGCGGCGGGTTTCGGCACCCGCCTGTTCCCAGCAACTAAGGCGGTTAAAAAGGAGTTTTTCCCGATTATTGATAAGGACGGTCGCGCCAAGCCGGTGATTTTGGCGATAGTTGAAGAAGCTCTCAGTGCCGGCATTGAAGAGATTGGGATTGTGGTGCAGCCGAGCGATCAGGAACTTTTTGAGGATTTCTTTCAAAATCCCCCGGCACCCGAACTTTTCCACAAGCTGTCCCCGCAAAATCAGGAATACAGCCGGGATCTGCAAGATTTAGGCAAGCGCATTACTATTCTAACACAAGAAACTCAGGAAGGCTACGGACAGGCGGTATTTTGTGCGAGGGAGTGGGTGAGCGATCAGCCATTCCTGCTATCTCTGGGCGATCACGTTTACTCGTCTGATACGGAAAGGTCTTGTGCCGGTCAAGTGGTAGATGTTTACGAGCGGATGGGGCAGAGTGTTGTGAGTTTGACTGCCATGCCGGCAGAAATGATCCACAAAGCTGGCTGCGTTGCGGGTGTTTGGCAGGAGTCTGGATCGATTCTAAAGGTGACGCAACTCGCTGAAAAGCCGGCTGTTGATTACGCGCGCCGGCACCTGCGCGTGGAGGGAATGCCTGAAGATGAGTTTCTCTGCGTATTTGGGCTGTACGCCCTGACTCCAAAAATCTTTGACTGTCTGGAATATCACATCGCCCACAATATCCGCGAACGGGGGGAATTTCAGCTGACTTCCAGTCTGGATAAATTGCGGCAAGAGGAGGGAATGACAGGGGTTTTTGTCAAAGGCAAATGTTTTGATACCGGCGTGCCTGATGCCTACCGGCAGACTTTGATTGATTTTGGAAATAGGCGGTAGGGAATTGGGCATGGGGCATGGGGGCAGCGGCTGGCGTTGCACAGTAGAAGGATGATTTCTCTTTTTGCACTCATCCAAAACCCTCTCTCACGTCCCCCTCCCCGCCTGCGGGGAGGGGGTAGGGGGGGTGGGGTTGATCCGGCAATTGTGCAACGCCCAGCGGCTTGAGGGGGCATGGAGCATGGGGCATCATCGAAAAACCCCTCTTACTCCCTCTCCCCGCTTTTCGGGGCAGGTGGGGCCCCCTCTGGGGATAAGGGGGCTCGGGGCCCCCTCTGGGGATGGGGGTAGAGGGGTGGGGTGTCCGGCAGATCCCACGCTTGGATGCGACGCCAATTTTGGACAGTCATCTTGGGGCGCACCCAGACTGGGAAAGGTACTGTAGTGCCGGCAAGCGGCTACAGTTAGGTATTCAGCGCCAAAATATGGGCGCTTTTCTTGCTTTTTTCTTCTGACTGTGATATAGTTAACTCAAGTTCCTACTTATAAGTGAGTCAGGCGAGATATGGATGCTTGAGATTGCAAGTAACAACTTGCGTTAGTTACACCATCGCCCGCTTCCACCCCAATATAAACCATCTCTTAATAATTTCATAATTTTTGGGAATTAAACCTCTCACATAACAGAGCTGAGATAGAGGCTACAAATGCAGACAAAAAAGCTATTTGGTATAAAAGGCTACAGTATAGCAGCGCTAACTGTGCTGCTAGCGCTGCTCCTGAAGCTGGAGCTGGGCACCGTGCTGGAAATGAAAAGCCCTTTTATCCTGTTTTTTGGGGCTGTGATAGTGAGCGCCTGGTATGGCGGTTTCGGGCCAGGGGTGCTGGCCTCTTTTCTAGCGGCGTCAGCCAGCAATTACTTTTTTCTGTCGCCGCGCTATTCGCTGGAGATCGGCAACTTTGGACAAACCTTAAATCTGGGACTGTTTGTGCTGGAGGGGCTGCTGGTTAGTTGGACGATCGCAGCGCTGAAATCTGCAACAGAGAAAGCCGAGAAGCAGCAGGAAATTCTCCGCCAAACTCAAGAGATAGGAAACTTTCTGGTGAACAGCCTGAAGGACTGCGCGATTTTCACGCTAAATCCTGAGGGACGCTCTGTCAGTTGGAACGCCGGATCGGAAATGATTATGGGCTATGGTTCCGAAGAAATTATTGACCAACATTTCTCCTGCTTTTATCTTGCTGAAGACATTGAACTCGGCAAACCAGATCAACTGCTGTCAGCCGCCGCAGCTGAAGGTCGAGCGGAAGAAGAAGGCTGGCGGCTGCGCAAAGACGGGTCGCAGTTATGGGCGTATATGGCGATAGCAGCGCTGCGAGACGAGGCGGGAAATCTCAGGGGTTTTTCCTGCGTGATTCGCGATCTGACCGAGCGCAAAGAGGCGGTGGAGGCGCTGCAGCTGCAGCGAGAGCAATTAGCGCAAGCCAACCGGCTCAAAGATGAGTTCCTAGCAGTTGTCTCCCACGAACTGCGCTCACCTCTGAATGCCATACTTGGCTGGACTCAAACAATCCGCCGCAAACAATCTGATGCTGCTGTGCTGAAGGCACTGGAGATAATTGAGCGCAACGGCAAGCTGCAATTGCAGCTGATCGACGACCTTTTGGATCTGTCATCGATTATTCAGGGCAAACTCCGCATGCGCACCCGCCTGCTAGACCTAGAACCCATTATTAATGCGGCGATTGATGCAATCAGACCTGCAGCTGAAGCGAAATCCATTCAAGTGGAATCCGCAGTTGATTTGTACGCAGGCAAGGTGATTGGCGATCAGGATCGCTTGCTGCAGATATTTTGGAATCTGCTTTCCAATGCGGTTAAGTTCACCCCCGAAGGCGGACAGGTGCTGATTCAGATACAGGGCGTAATTTCCCATGTTGAAATATCAGTCAGCGACACCGGCTGCGGCATAAATGCCGACTTTCTCCCCTATGTATTTGACCGCTTTAGCCAAAGCAATCCCACAGGCAAAAGGGGAAATGGCGGACTGGGGCTGGGGCTAGCAATCGTGCGCCACCTGGCAGAACTGCATGGAGGGACAGTTCGCGCCGCCAGTCAGGGTGTTGGGCGCGGCGCGACATTTACTGTAGAGCTACCCGTAGCGGCAATTGCCATCAAGCCAAGCGATACAGATTGGCAGCAAAAGGGTTTATCTGTGGGCAGCCCAGTGCCAGCCGGCAGCAAGAAAGTTCTCCAGGGCTTGAGATTGCTGGTTGTTGACAACCGCGCCGATACCTGCAAGTTGATTGCCGATGTGCTGGAAACTTTTGGTGCGCAAGTAACAGTAGCACTTTCTGCCGGTGAGGCGCTGCACCTGCTGGAAAAATTTAAGCCAGATGTCCTAATGAGCGACATTGAAATGCCAGAAGAGGATGGCTACCATTTGATCCGCCGGGTCAGGGATATGGAAGCGGCACTAGGGGGAAAAATTCCAGCTATTGCCCTGACGGGACACTCCAAACCAGAGGCTAAAATACAAGCTTTTTCTGCTGGTTTCCAGATGTACTTGAGCAAACCGGCTGAGCCAGATGAATTGGCTGCAATGGTAGCCAGTATTGCTAAACTGGGCAGAAATTAATAGGTGGAAACGCAAAACATCAAGAAACCGGGTTTCTTAAAGAAACCCGGTTTCTAAAATCTTGTTTTTTCCATACAATTGCCTTGCTCCATTCCAAGAGAGTTTCATCGCTGAAGTGTTGAAATTTTGGACCCGCCCCTACAAAGGGGGGGAATTTTCTTGCGCCCCCCTTGCGTAGGGGCGGTGCGGCACGATCGCCCCGTTTGGGGGATCTGGATAGTCTCGCACAGAGGAAGCGGGCACTCTACCAGCAATATTATTGGTCAATAAAGCGGACGATGGGACTCGAACCCACGACGTTCAGCTTGGGAAGCTGACATTCTACCACTGAATTACATCCGCGTCAAGCACCTCGTCACCTATTCTAGCCTTTCGGCAGAAAACCGTCAACTCAGCACCTGAAATCAATAATACACTATTCGC
>JALOOK010000484.1 GCA_025454445.1 Oscillatoria sp. Prado101
ATTCCCAGAAGTGCCACGAGACGGCAGCGTTCTTGTACGAGCCAGCGTTCCAGGGTGGCGAGTTCGGAGGTGCGCTCGTAAAACGTCAATACTTCCGGCGCGTCGCCTAAGTCGAGATGAAGTTTAGTTTTGTTTGGCTGGTGTTGTGCGCTCTCGGTTGGCGCGGGAGGAGTTGGCAGAGAACAGTTCAAATTTTGAATACCTATATTATAACCGCCGCCGATAGCTAATGCAGAAAATATACCTTTTTTGACTATAGCTCTACAATTTTTTTTAGTAACGTCTTCTCCGAATGCTTCTGAGAGTATTTTCCAAAGTTCTGACCCTACATTTCTAACATGACCTTCGTTAGAGTAAGTGTCTTCAGCGATTTTCGTGTAGGTCTTGCCTTCCAATGCCCCCCGCAGGATGGCCTCTTGCAAATAGTCCAAGTGTTCCCCCGTTTTGGCCAATAGGAGCTCGTCCGCCAGTCTTAATATTTCTTTAATGTCCATCGTGTCAGATAGATGCTAGGGTGTGCGGTTCCCCCGGATTATACCCGACTTGGTGACATTTCCGACAGTTCTGACAGTTCTGACATAGCTGTTTTAGCAAATCGCTGACATTTCTGACTTTACAGCGCTTAGGTTTGGGCATCATACTTATATGACAGGTGTAGCGCATCACCGGAGGGAGAGGGATAGACAAAGCCTTCTACTCTTAATGCCTAACAGTCAATCTCTGAGCAGTTTTCAGGCAAAGCTAGCCAAATATCAGTTAAAAAGGGACTTCGGCCATCTCTGCTTCCTCAAGAGATCCGCGAATGATTGATGGCTCTAAAGAGGGATTCTGTCGAACTTGGGAGAACCCACAGAATACCAATTGTTATTTTCCATCCATGACATGGACTTACGGTAATGCTCTCGCTGTTGAATATCAAGATGGAAGTGGCGCTGATGTTTACTGGTACACTGCTGAGGAAATACAAGGAGCAACTAGCTCTGGTAAAATCAGTTCTGGGATAAATTTAGAAGCTGTCAACGTGGGATCTGAAGTCCAATTCACAGATAATGGAAAGCGATTAGTCACACGCATTCAGAAATGTATTATTGGATTGCCACAATACAATCAGCAGCCCTATTGTCAAAATCCTTTTCGTGGCTCTCCTGTTATGATTCGAGTTGTACCTCACAATAAGAATTGGTTCACTAAAGTTTTGGTACATAAAGATCCCGATATTCCTACTAAGTAAGGGCTAAAATGGGGTAAAAATCAGGGCTAGACGATCGGAGAAAATGTATAGACGACCGGACTTTGAGGTCAAGTCGGCAATAGGTATGGAGTTGTAGGACAGCTGCTAAAACGACCCACCGACTTCAATTCTACCATTGCTGTCAGTCAGTAGCCGTTAGATTGTGACAGTCCCAACTTTTTCCCCCGCCTGAGCGGCATCCCCCTTTCCTCCCGACAACCACTCCCGAACAAATAAATAACAGCCGGCATGAATGCCAGCCCACCGGCACATCTTGTCAAACGCAACTGCACGCTAGCCTGTAGGGGCAGGTTTATCCGGCATATCTACAGGTGGCAAAGGATATCTATCAACCCGCCCCTACTGTCCTCCATGTGCATTAATTAGGCAAAGCCTCCACATCAATCACCGGCTCGAGGTAAGATTGTGATTGCGCAGCTTCGATCGCCATTTTCCTGGCTTTGTCCTTCATGGACTTGAGCACCAGACGAATCACCCAAGAGGAAATGCGCGGGTTGTTGTCTATCTCCGAGATCAGGGCATCTATATCATTAATCATAGCCAGCAGTTCCAGGTTATTGTGCTGTAGCATGGATATCTCCTTTTTTTTCATTTACCGATTTACTTTAAGTAGCCCAATAATCTATTAGCCGAGGGTTGTAGCCCCTCCTGACTCCAGCAGCAGTTGCCCATCACCCTCGATTTATATTTATAAACTAAAAAATTTTCCAGCTTTCTTGTGCCAGTAGTGTGCCACTACCTGAGGCGATTGCCAAACAGGGGAGGCATTTTTGGAAACCGGCTCCTTCCCGCCGAGGGGCGCAAATCTTTTGCCGGCAAGCACTTCCCGCAACAGCGTTCCGGTGGAAAAAGCGCGAATGGCTATCCCTAAACTACTTTATAAGAGTAGACACTTGGCGAATTGGCACAGCGGAAGTCGCCAGCAATACAGAAGCTTACAAAAGACTACTTTTACAGACGCCCGATACCGAACGCAGCTTTAGGGCTGCCTGCGAGGCTAGAAACCGGGTTTCTGCCATAGCCTTTTTCACAAACCAGAAACACTATTCAGAAACCCGGTTTCTTTGGTTTCTTTCTGCGAGGCCAGAAACCGGGTTTCTGCCATAGCCTTTGCCTCCGGGGTAAAATCTTTATTCAGAAACCCGGTTTCTTCCTGCTAGAAACCGGGTTTCTGCCATAACCTTTGCATCCGGGGGAAAATCTTTATTCAGAAACCCGGTTTCTTACGGCCAGAAACCCGGTTTCTTCATCCTTTCACCGGCACTTTCACCGCCTTCAGCAGCAACCCGTACTCCAACCCCTCTACCACAGCTTGATAGGAAGCGTCAAGTATATTCCCCGACACCCCTACAGTCGTCCAGCGCTGCTGCCCATTCGTGGACTCAACCAGCACACGAGTCTTGGCAGAGGTGCCAGCACCCCCATCCAGAATCCGCACTTTATAATCCGCCAGCTGAAACTCTGCAATCTCCGGGTAAAAATTCACCAGCGCCTTGCGCAGCGCCGCATCCAGCGCCGAAACCGGCCCGTTTCCTTCCGCCGCCTCCAGCAAATCTTTCCCATTCACCGCCACTTTAATCGTCGCCAAAGCATAAGACGATCCCCGCGCAATATCGCAGTGAACCTGAAAACCCTTCAATTCAAAGAACTGCTTCCGCTGTCCCAGCGCCTCCCGCATTAGCAAGTCAAAACTCGCTTCAGCCGCCTCAAACTGATACCCCTGACTTTCCAACTCCTTCAACCGCTGCAAAATTTGCCGGCACGCCGGATCTCCCTTGTCCAAATCCATGCCAAAACTGCGAGCTTTCGCCAAAACATTGCTCAGCCCGGATTGCTCAGAAATCACAATCCGGCGGCGGTTTCCCACCACTTCCGGCTGAATGTGCTCGTAAGTCAGCGGGTTCCTCGCTACCGCCGATACATGCACGCCGCCCTTGTGAGCGAACGCCGACCGCCCCACAAACGCTGCGTGTTCATCAGGAGCCAAATTCACGACCTCACTGACAAACCGGCTCGTTTCTGTCAGGTGAGCCAGCTGGCTGCGATCAATACACTGATAGCCCAGCTTCAGCTGCAAATTGGGAATCAGCGAACAGAGATTAGCATTGCCGCAGCGTTCGCCATAGCCATTAATTGTGCCCTGCACCATGCGCACACCTTCGATCACCGCCGCCAAAGCGTTCGCCACTGCGGTTTCCGAGTCGTTGTGAGTGTGAATCCCCAGCATTGGAGCCGGGAAAAGGGGATTTGGGGATTGGCTGATAGCGGATCGCACCTTCAGGACAATTTGGCTGATTTCGTGGGGTAAAGTGCCGCCGTTGGTGTCGCAGAGGACGAGCCACTCGGCACCGGCACCGGCAGCCACCTCTAGCGTCTTAAGCGCATACTCCCGATTGTGCTTGTAGCCATCGAACCAGTGTTCGGCATCGTAGAGCACGCGACGCCCCTGAGCTCGCAGGTACTCAATCGTGTCCCGGATCATCGCCAAATTCTCATCCAGAGTGGTTTTCAGCCCTTCCGTGACCTGCATGTCCCAGGATTTGCCAAAAATCGTCACCCAGCGAGTGCCGGCAGCGATAATCGGCTGCAGCATCGGGTCTTCTGCAGCTTTTGCGCCCGGTCGCCGCGTCGAGCAAAATGCCACAACTTCCGCTTGTTTGAGCGGTTTTTCTTTCAGCTGCCAGAAAAATTGCACATCTTTAGGGTTGGCCCCAGGCCATCCGCCCTCAATAAAGGGAACTCCCAGCTCATCTAGCTTGCGGGCAATTTGCAATTTATCTTCAATAGACAGAGAAAGCCCTTCGCGCTGGGCACCGTCGCGCAGGGTGGTGTCGTAGATCCAAATTCGGTTAGAAGTGTCTGGAGTCATTGCTGACGGGGGGAGAGAGGGGACGCACACAACTCATTGTAGGGAGCGGTCAAAATCAAGCTATAAAACTTAACAGAAACGTAATTTTGGATGCATCACTATGCCGAAGGTTACAGCCCAAGGGAAAACGTTTGAGTGCGAAAAGGGTGCCAATCTGCGTCAAGTCTTGCTCAAGAATGGCATCGAGGTTTACAACGGCGGTGCGGCAGCCATCAACTGTCGCGGACTGGGGACTTGCGGCACCTGTGCCGTCGCGGTGGAAGGGGAAGTGTCTGAACCCAACTGGCGAGACAAGACGCGGCGATCCCTACCTCCCCATTCTCCCACAGCCAACCGCCGGTTAGCTTGCCAAACTCAAGTTTTGGGAGATGCCAAGGTAACAAAATATGACGGATTCTGGGGGCAAGGCTCTCAAACCGTTTGGACGCCAGAAGGGTAATTGCTGGGGTGCCGACAGGCGATAGGACAGGCGGGAGGCAATTCCTGCGGGTAGGTTCGGTTAACCGCATGCGGAATTACGGGAAACCGAAACAAGAGGGCTGTCTCAGGTTGACCGGCAACCCTGACTTTCCTC
>JALOOK010000485.1 GCA_025454445.1 Oscillatoria sp. Prado101
AGCAACTGCTGCCGTTGTGGCTAAAATATTGCACGTCTATTGCCGATATTCAAGCGGAAAATGTTGAGACTCTGGTGGAACTTTACCGCCAGTTTCAACAAGGTAAGATTCGCTTTTTGATGGCGTTTCGTCACCCCAATACCGATGACCCCTATTGCATGGGACACCTGGTTTGGCGGCTGGTGCCGCAGGTGGCTCGACAAATGGGGATATCCCTGCAATACCCCACCCATTTTCACGCGATTTATGACCGGGGAATTCCCCTTTGGGCTGGAAATTTGGTGGGCTGGCTCTATTCCCAAATGGGGGGCACTCCTATTATACGCGGTAAGGTAGACCGGCTGGGTTTGCGCTCGGCTCGCGAGCTGTTTTCCACCGGCATGTTTCCGATGACAGCTGCTCCAGAAGGTGCGACTAACGGTCACAATGAAATTATCAGCCCCCTGGAACCTGGTATCGCTCAGCTGGGTTTCTGGTGTGCTGAGGATTTATATAAGGATGGGCGCAGCGAACAGGTTTTGATTGTGCCGGTTGGCATTCAGTACCGGTATGTTGAGGAGCCTTGGGATGGTGTGGACAAGCTGTTGAGCGAGTTGGAAGCGGAGAGCGGTTTGCAGCCGATGTATGATGGCAGCAAGGAACAATCTTTAACCGACAGCTCTACTTCAAGCAAGCACACTTTATACTTGCGTCTCATCCGTCTGGGCGGCCATTTATTGGCGATTATGGAGGACTATTACTCTCAATTCTATCACAAAAATATGCCGCAGGGAGCGGAAACTAAAGAATTGTCGGAGCGGCTGTCCGCGCTTTTGGATGTGGCGTTACAAGTGGCGGAGGAATATTTTGGACTGTCGCCGAAGGGGACTTTTATTGACCGCTGCCGGCGTTTGGAGCAAGCTGGCTGGGAGCGAATTTACCGGGAAGATATTAAGGATTTTGACTCGCTTTCTCCTTTGGAGCGGGGACTTGCTGACCGGATTGCGGAAGAAGCTAATCTGCGCATGTGGCACATGCGGCTGGTGGAAAGTTTTGTGGCGGTTACGGGTAAGTATGTTCAGGAAAAGCCTTCTGTGGAGCGGTTTGCGGAAACTGCGCTGCTGCTTTCGGATATGATAACTCGCATTAAGGGCGGGAATCCTTTCGGACGCCCCCAGCTGGGCAAGCAGCGGGTGCGGATGACTGTGGGCGAGCCGATTTCGGTGAGCGATCGCTGGGATGCTTATAAAGGGAGTCGCCGGTTAGCTGTTGCGGATTTGACGAAAGATTTGCAAACGGCTTTGCAAGGGATGATTGTTTAGTGCCGGTGAACAAATCGAGAGGGTATCAGACGCGATAAATCGTGATTTACGCAACCGCGATTGAGCCCAGAAACCCGGTTTCTTGAAGAAACCGGGTTTCTGAAATTTACGCGAATGATTTAGACGCGCTATAGAGCCGGGGAATTAGCAATTGGTTGGAGAGAAGGAGGCAGATCCTCCAAAACGGCGTTCCCAGCTGCCTGGCTGGGAACGAGGAAAAATCATCTCTTCCTCCCCCTCCCCGCTTTTCGGGGAGGGGGTTGGGGGGTGGGGTTCTTCCTCCGGCGTCTGGGTGCAACGCCGATAAATCGGGAGAGAGGGGAGAAAAATTCATTCCTGGCAATCTATCGGACGTGATATGATTAGTTGTTTTGCCACCGGCAGCCGGCAGTGGGGTCTTACCCCCCACCTGCTCGACATGGGCCAGGAGAGCCGGCCAAGTATATTTGCTTGTATTTGCTTTCCTTCTATCTGAGCAAAAGAAACAGTAATGTCACCGCAACAGGGCAATAACCCTTTACAGCAACACCCTGTCTTCTGTCAAGCTATTTTTCGATTGTAACTAAATTTTACACATATGTAAAGATTTGTTAAAAACCTGACAGCCGGCAGCAAAACCCTTTATCGTAGTGAGTGTGCGAAATTTCACGAAAGCCAGCACTCCGAAGTAGCTAGTAATGCCCAACATTCCAGAAATTCCAGGAATACCGCAGTTGTGGGCTTCTACTCGAGGGGACTCCCAGGTTTGTGTGGCCGTATTGGATGGCTTGGTCGATCGCACTCACCCCTGTTTTGCGGGAGCGGATCTGACCAAGCTGCCCACCCTAGTCCAGGGAGAAGCCAGCCCCTCCGGCTTGATGTCCTTGCACGGCACTCATGTGGCCAGCATTATTTTTGGCCAGCATGGCTCGCCGGTGCCGGGAATCGCCCCCCATTGCAAAGGTTTAATCGTTCCTGTCTTTACTGACGGGGGGCGGCGGCTGTCTCAACTCGACCTCTCCCGCGCTATTGAGCAAGCCGTTAATGCCGGTGCTCACATTATTAATATCAGTGGCGGTCAGCTGACAGACTTTGGCGAAGCGGAAGGCTGGCTGGAGCGAGCCGTTGAACTGTGCCGCGACAGCAATGTGTTGATTGTCGCCGCCACCGGCAATGATGGGTGCGAGTGCTTGCACGTCCCCGCCGCCCTGCCAGCTGCCCTAGCCGTGGGGGCGATGAACGACCTCTCAGAGCCCATCGAGTTTAGCAACTGGGGAGAAACCTACCAAACCCAAGGCATTCTCGCCCCTGGGGAAAACATTTTGGGAGCTAAGCCTGGAGGCGGTACAGTTCGCCTCACCGGCACCAGCTTTGCCAGCCCGGTGGTGGCGGGAGTCGCCGCCCTCCTCCTGAGCTGGCAAATCAAGCGGGGAGAAACGCCCAACCCTCAAAAGGTGCGAACTGCCCTGCTGGCGTCGGCTTTGCCCTGCTCTCTCGCCGGCACTGAGAAACAGAACCGCTGTTTGGTGGGCGAGCTGAATATTCCAGGCGCTATTCAATATCTAACAGGAGAAACCGTGTCCGAAGAACTAGCATCTGTTGAAGCCTCTGGCTGCGGCTGCGGCGGAACTCCCGTCAGCCCAGCCGTACCGGAAAGCGAACCGACTCGCCCCGCATCCGTTTCACCGGCAGTAACTGATGCTGCGGTCGAACTGGCACAAGCCGAATCTGCGCCTGGGGTTGAGCCTCAGAACTCCCCCACCGCTCCGGTTGTGACTTCACTTGCTGTTAACATTCAATCTCAATCAAATTCTGCTCCTATGTCGAATCGTTCCCTCCGTTCCGTCACCGCCAGCCAAGCTCCCAGCGAACTGGAAAACACCACGTTAGTGTACGCTCTCGGCACCCTCGGTTACGACTTCGGCTCTGAGGCGCGGCGCGACTCGTTCAAGCAACTGATGCCTGGGGTGAGCGTTGACGGCACAATGGTTCCCGCCAACCCCTACGACGCCCGCCAGATGGTGGACTATCTGAACGATAACCTGTCGGAAGCGAAGTCGCTGATTTGGACGCTGAACCTGGAACTGACTCCTGTGTATGCGATTGAACCGATCGGGTCGTTTGGGCGAGATGTCTACGCCGTTTTGCGGGAGTTGCTGTCGGGACAAATTCAGCCAGAAGATAGCGAGGAATATGTCGAGCGCGTCAGCATTCCTGGTACGTTAACCGGGCGCACGGTTAAGCTGTTTTCTGGGCAAGTGGTGCCGGTGATTGAAGTTCCCAATACGCGGGGGCTGTACGGCTGGAAGGTGAACACTTTGGTGGGCGCTGCAGTGGAAACGGTGCGGGCGCGAACCGGGGAAGCGAACCAAGAAGCCATCGAGCGCACGTTGAGCAGTTTCCTGAACCGCATTTACTACGATTTGCGGAATTTGGGCACCACTTCGCAGGATCGGGCTCTCAATTTTGCGGCGACGAATGCTTTCCAAGCGGCTTCCACGTTTGCCGAAGCTGTGGGCGCGGGAATGGAGCTGGACAGCATTACGGTGGAGAAAAGCCCGTTCTGCCGGATGGACAGCGATTGCTGGGATGTGAAGCTGAAGTTCTTTGACCCAGAAAACAGCCGGCGGGCTCGGAAGGTATTCCGCTTTACCATTGATGTCAGCGATTTGATCCCTGTCACCCTCGGCGAGGTGCGTTCTTGGTCTACGCCTTATTAAGATATTGA
>JALOOK010000061.1 GCA_025454445.1 Oscillatoria sp. Prado101
ATCGAGGTCAATGTCGGTCAAGATATTCCAGTTTGTGTAATTCCTTACGACGACAATCTCGACAAAATTATGCCGGAAATTCGCTCTAGAGCCAACGTGACGCTTTACGACAGCCGGGAGTCAATTCAGCGCTGGGAAGAATTTTTTAACGAAGTTTGGGCGGCCCACCCCAGAGCCAAGGATTCCAAGTTTTCTCGGACTTTTTGGTACAAAGGCCACACCCTGAGAAAGATGGTAGCCTTTGACGGGCCTTTTGAAAAATTTGTCTTTTACGATACAGACAGTTTGGCGATGAAGCCACTGGATAGTATATTTGAGAAGCTAGACCAGTATGATTTTGTCTTTGACGATTGGGAGCCTGCCAAACCCGCGCCGGTGGCGGCTTTAAATATCTCACTGATAGAACAAACTGGCATTTACACAGAAGCCGAAATACGGCCTAAGCTTCACTGTTCTAGCTTCTTTGCTTCCAAGCGAGGATTCTTTGATGCGGCAGAATTGGCCCAATTAAAGCAAATGCTGGTAGAACAGCGGGAGGTAGAATGGATTAATGGCAAGGCATGGTGGGATGAAGCTTCTTTGTTTACTTACCTGACGCTGCGGAGCGAACGCCCAATCTTTAACTTCACCCTCAGCCCCAATGGGAATGAGAGAACCGGCAACTGCGCCGATGCCGATCCGTTTGTTAATATAAACAATGTGCTGTATAATGAGGACGGATTGAAACCAATCCACCGCCTCCACTACATGAACTATTCGTCGGCTGACTTTGCCCGGTTGTCTCAGGGGGAAGATGCGGACATCCGCTACAAAGATATCTTTTTGCACTATCGCTTCCTCAAGCAGCCAGAGCTGCGCCCTAAACAGCTAAAGCCACCCAGTCTGTACGCAAAAGCAAATCGACTGTGGCAAAAAGCTGTCAGGAAAGTAAAAAGACTGATGGCAGATTGAAGGCAGGTATGCTAAACTTTTAAGAGAATGCCTAAAGTAAGCGTTTGCATCCCAACTTACAACCGAGTCCACCTGCTGCCGGGGGCGATAGAAAGCGTGCTGCAGCAGACTTATCCAGACTTGGAGTTAATTGTCTGCGATGACGGCTCTCAGGATGAGACACCGGCGATGATGTCCCCGCTGACAGACAGCAGAATTCGCTACATTCGCCACCCGCAGAATATCGGCAAGAGCAACAATATGCGCTCGGGCTTTGAAGCGGCAACCGGCGAGTATTTTATTAAGTTTGATGACGATGACCGGCTGACTCCCGAATTTTTCGCCCGCACCTGTGCTATTCTGGATAGTGACCCCAGCATTGACTTTGTGGGGACAGACCACTGGGTCATTGATATTAACAGCGTCCGGGATGAGCGCCAGACTGAGTTGAATTCGCGGCGGTGGGGGCGAGCCGAATTGCCAGCCGGCACAGTTGAGAATTTGCTGGAGGTGGTTTTTGTTAAACAAAGCTTCCAAATAGGGGCTACCTTATTTCGCCGGCAGGCGCTGCAAGACGTGGGCTTTATGCTGCCCAATATCCAAAATTGCGAGGACAACGATTTATTTGTCCGGCTGGCGCTGGCAGGGAAAAAGGGGTATTATTTACCGGAGCTGTTGATGGAATATCGGTGCCATGCCGAACAGCAGGGGATTAATCGAGCGATTCCTTTTTTGAAAGATAAACTTAGTTATTTAGAAAATTATCAATTTGACTCAGCTGAGTTGGAGGCGGTGCGAAAATCGCGCCTGATGGAAACTCAGCTGCTGCTGGGTTTGCGCCTAATAGAAAAGGGAGAAACAGAAAAAGGGCGGCAGCTAGTGTGGGCGGGAAAGACTTTCTCGCCGGCGAAGGCGTGGGTTGGACTGGCGCTGTCGCTGCTGCCGGTGGGGGTGCGAGGGAAGGCGTTTAACGCACTGCGCCGGTGGAGCAAGTGAGAAGTGATATCGCGTCTGGTTGATTGGCGGAGCACGCACTGCGCCGCAACGCGAGCCTGGATTGAGGCGGAGAGGTTTCAGGTTTCAGGTTTCAGCTGACAGGCAGCAGGTGGGGGGAGCGTCCCTATGCCGGCAAATATAGCAGTAGCCACTTAGGGCGCGGACGTTGGACAGGCGTTCCCTCCGTAAGCGTTGCGGGACGCGACAGCGTCCTTCCCTATCGCTACTAGCAAGTGAGATGCCTTGTCCTAAACTGACTGTCTATTGCTATATACCCCAGAGTGATTGACTTTGAGGCTCTAGTGCGGTAAAGAGATAAAAAGCGGGATGTGGCCAAAGCCGGCTCTGGGGCAGAAAAACCCCCTCGCGCCCCAGACGCAAGAATGAATCCCGGAAACGGGACTGAAACCGGACGGGCGCACCCCACTTAACCAAGAGCGAAAGTGCGTGACTAGGGTATCGCCGCAATCTAAACTAGGATTTGGGCGTAATTGCCAGGAGGGCAAGGGCGATCGAATGGACGTGCAGGAGCTGAAGTTTCTCTTAAAGTTACTGGGCTTTCCCGAGTGTCGGGCACCAGTCAGCGAGATTAAGCCCAATCCAAAAATGAAACCCGCCGAGCGAGACAGCATCTGCCGGTCGCTGCGCGAGCGGGACTTGGTGGCTTATTCTTCGGAAGTGATCAAATTCACCATTGCCCCTCCAGGGAAATCCCTGCTCAAGCTAGACACCACCGGCTTGCCGATTACAGACAAAGAGCTCAAGGTGCTGCACGCTTGTGCCTCCGCGACGATTACCCCCGCCGAAGCCGGCATCCCCGCCGCCAACCGGCAGGAGATAGTCCAAGGGTTAGCAGATCGGGGTCTGATTAAGGCCGAAAAAACCCAAATCAAAGACGTCTGGCTGACAGAGCGCGGAAAACAGTATCTCCTCGACGAGTACGTCCCCAAGGGGAGCGCAGTCGAGATCAGCTTGGATATGCTGGCCAATTACCTGCGCTTCTTGCGCAAATCCCTGCGGACTGTAGCGCCGCCGGCAACCCCCCTGCAGGAAGGGGCACCGGCAATAGATGGCCATACCTTGCGGGAGCGCCCCGCCGGCACCGCCCTGAAAAAGGCGGAAGATTCCCCCCGCTCTTCCGGGGGGACAGAGGCAGAGCCGGCACCGGCACCGGAAAGACAGCTGACTGACGCCGATATTTTGCAGGCGATCCGGGATTTAGACCGGCAGCTGGATACGGACAATTACTTGCCGATTTTCCATCTGCGGCAGAAGTTAGAGCCGCCGCTCTCCCGGGAGGAATTAAACCGGGCCCTGTATCGCCTGCAGCGAAGCGATAAAATTGAGCTGAGCTCCTTGCAAGAAGCGATCGCATACACCCCAGAACAGCTTGACGCCGGCATTCCCCAAGATGTCGGAGGGCCGCTATTTTTTATTATTGTGATTTAGTGGCTCTGTATGTAAATAACCCCGCAGGGCATCACCCCCCAACGGTTTTTGGGACAGGCGTCCCGCCTGTCCTACGCCTCCTCACCCTATTCTCGTTCCCAGGCTCCGCCTGGGAATGAAATAGGGAGGCTCCGCCTCCCCCAATCCCAAATCTAAAGTCTAAAATCTAAAATTGCCGTGGCATCCATAGATCAGATAATTCAACGAGACCCCAACCCCTTTGACGCCGAGACCTTTTGGTCGGGGAACTTTTGGCAGGAGCAGCAAAACCCAGCGCTCACTGTTGAGTCGATTCATCAAGAGGCGATTGTCGAGATCGAACTGTTTCTCGACTTCGTGGCGAAAGATCACCGCACCCGCACCCTGATGCTGGAAGGCGAAACCGGCTCGGGCAAGACCTATTTATTAGGCCGGCTCAAACGCATCCTCAACCCCAAAGCCTTTTTCGTCTATATCGAGCCATTTACCGCCAGCGACCACATCTGGCGGCACATCCTGCGCTACACTGTAGATAGTTTGCTGGAAATTCCTGAAGGGCAAGGAGAATCACAGTTGATAATCTGGCTCAAGGGTCTGTCGGAATTCAAACAGCGCAGCATTTTCGACATGATCCGGGGCGACCGGCAACTTTTCATTCGCAACCTCAGGGAAAATTATCCCGCCGGCATCTACAACGCAGCGGAATTTTTTGGCGTATTGTACGACCTCACCAATCCCAAACTGTCCGCCCTCGCCTGCGAGTGGTTGCGGGGCGACGACTTGGACGAAGAGAGTTTGAAGCTGCTGCGCGTCGGGCACTCGATTGACACCGAAGACGCCGCCCAGAAAATTCTCGCCAACTTTGGCAGAATTTCTGCAGAAACCCAGCCGATTGTCCTGTGCTTTGACCAGCTAGACAACATCGCCCGCTTGCCAGACGGAGCGATTGACCTGCAAACGCTGTTCAACGTCAACTCCGTCATTCACAACCAGAAGCTGAAAAACTTTCTGGTGATGATCAGCATTATAACAGATACTTGGCGGCAAAATGCCGGTCGCATCCAGCCGACAGATAAAGACCGGATTGATGGGACAATTAAACTCAAACAAATCACCCTCGACCAAGCCGAATCCCTGTGGATGAGCCGCCTGTACACCCTGTACCGGCAAGCGTCTCCCCCGCCTCCCTCACCCATTTACCCGTTAACCAGGCAAATGCTGGAAGCGAAATTTCCGGGCGGCAAAACCAGGCCCAGAAATGTCCTGATTTTGGGCCGGCAGCTATTTCAGGACTTCAAAGTCGGCCTTGTCCGGCACGATGTCGGGCAAGCCGAAATCGTTCGGCCCTCACTCCCGCAACTCCCACCTTCTCGAGGGGAGGCATTGCAAATTGTTGCACCGGCAGCCGCACCGGCTGTTGCACCGGCTGTTGCACCGGCAGCCGCACCGGCTGTTGCACCGGCAGCCGCACCGGCAGTTGCACCGGCTGTTGCATCGGCAACCGCACCGGCAGTTGCACCGGCTGTTGCACAACCGGCAGCTGTTGAGAATGGGTTCGACGCCATAGCCGCCTTCAAACTGGTGTGGTTGCGGAAATTAACTCAAACCCAGCAGAGAATCACTCGAATTCGCCAATTCTCCTCCCCGGAACTGATACAGATGCTAGCAGAAGCCCTGGCAGCTTTGCAAGTAGAAGATATTCAGCCGCGCCTGCTGCCCAGCCGCACCTATGCCAGCTATTCGCTCAGCTATCTGCTGCCGGAACAGTCCCAGCGGGTTGGGGTTGTCTGGAGTGAAGACATGAACAGGACGAAATTTTGCAACCTGATCAAGGTCTGTCAAGAAGCGGTCGATCAAAATCTCTGCCAAACCCTGCAACTGATTCGGTTTGAGGGAGTTGGGACGCCCAGCAATATGGGGTACAAGCTCTACACACAACTGTTCAGCGATACCCCCCACAATCACCTGATGCCGAACTTGACTTCGGTGCAGTACCTGGCGACTTACCACAGTTTGGTGAATGACGCTTACTCTGGGGATTTGGTAGTTGGGCAAGAAACTCCCGATATTAAGGAGTTGGAAGCCTGGATGCGGGAGTCCAAGATTTTGCAGGACTGCCAGCTGTTGGGGGATTTAGGGATTGTGCGGGTTCCCCTGTTCAGGGAGGAAAACAAGGCGGAGTGGCTGCCGGTGGAAGATTTCTTGCTGAATCGGGTGCGCAACCAGCAATGTCTGGCTCGACAGCGCTTGATCCAAGAAACGGTCAGCCAATTTTCTTATATGAGTGAAGAGCGCGTCAACCAGCTGATCGAGCATCTGTGTCAGGAGAATCACCAGATTAAAATTCTCGACCCGCAGGCGAAGCTAGATGACCAGCTGGTGTATGTGCGGCAGAAGTAGTGACGTGTCTCTCGTTGCGCGGGGTCAAGAAAATGTGCCCCTACAGTAGGGGCGGGCCTTGCTCCCGCCCAGAACGAGAAAAAAAATCTTCCAACGAGGTGACATTGTGGCATCTATTTATCAAATCATCAGACGAGAAGTGAACCCATTTGACTCTACAACGTTTAGACCTGGTAACTTTTGGCAAGAGCAGCAAGATTCGGCGCTCACGGTTGAGTCGATTCACCAGGGTGTGGTTGCGGAAATAGAGGAAGTTCTCGACAAAGTGGCCAAAGACCAACGCACTCGCACACTCCTGCTTGCCGGCGATTCCGGTTCCGGCAAAAGTTATCTGTTAGGCCGGCTGAAACGGCTGTTTAACTCGAAAGCCTTTTTTGCCTATATCGGGCCTTGGCCAGACAGTGACTTCATCTGGCGTCACACTCTGCGCAATACGGTTGACAGCTTAATGTGCGTCCCCGATGGCAAACAAGAATCCCAGCTGTTGCTGTGGCTCAAGAGTTTGCCGGCGTTACTAAAAGAAAACCCCATCAAGCAGCTGCTGGGTGAGCGGCAATTTTTTATCCAGCACTTAAAGAGCACTTACCAAAAGGGCATCTACAATGCTAATGAATTTTTTGGCGTGCTCTACGCTCTCACCAATCCGGAACTGTACCCTTTAGCTTGTGACTGGTTGAAAGGAGACAACTTGGATGACGAAGCTCTCGCTGCTTTGAAGGTTAAACGCGCCATCGAGACAGAAGAGATGGCGCGAAGCATTCTGGCGAATTTTGGCCTAATTTCTGTAGCCACTCAGCCGATTGTGCTGTGCTTCGACAATCTCGATAACATCGACCGGGCGCTGGATGGATTTATCAATCTGCAAGCCCTGTTTAATGTCAACTCGATTCTTCACAACCAAAAGCTGAAGAATTTTATGGTGATTGTCAGCATTGTCACGAATACTTGGAAGGAAAACTCCAAGCGCGTCCAGCCGGCGGACAAAGCCCGACTGGATTTGGAAATTCGCCTGCAACCGATTAATATAGAGCAAGCGGAGGCGCTGTGGGCGAGCCGACTTTATCCCCTGCACCGGCAAGCCAACCCCAAACCACCATCGGCGATTTACCCCTTAAGCCGCAAACATTTAGAGGAAAAATTTCCCGGTGGCAAAACCCGCCCCCGCTATGTGCTGATGCTGGGTCGCCAGCTGTTCCAAGAAGCAAAAACTAAGGGGCAGGTAGAGAGTTACTGGGATGCCGGTGATGACCCGCTAGACCCGCTGGCCGCTTTTCAATTGCTCTGGCTCAAGGAATTCAGTAAAATTGAGGAAAAGATTTCTCGCATCCGCCAGATTTCGGCACCGGAGTTGATTCAGATGTTGCGAGAAGCTTTAGCAGCTTTGCAAGTGCACGGGATTATGCCGAAACTTTTGCCCAGCCAAACTTATGCCAGCTATTCCCTCAGCTATCACTTACCGCTACAGCTGGGACGAATCGGGGTTGTCTGGACAGAAGACCCGAACTTAACGAGCTTTTGCAATATGATGAAGGCTTGTCAGAAGGCGGTGAGGGACAATCTGTGCCAGACTATATATCTGTTTCGGGCTGAAGATGTGGGATCGCCGAAAAACCAGGGGTATAAACTCTACAGTCAATTTTTCACCGGCACCCCCCACCGTCACCTGGTTCCCGATATGACTTCTGTCCACTATCTGGCAACTTACCACAATTTCGTCAATGCGGCTTGTGCCGGCGAGTTGGTGGTGGGAGACCGCACTCCCAATTTGAGCGAGTTAGAAGTTTTGATTCGCAAGTCAAAGGTTTTGCGGGACTGTCCTTTATTGCAGAAATTAGGGATTTTTACGGGTTCTACCTACGACATCCCCTTCCAGCAGCCGGCGGGAGACAGCACCGGCACTCCTGCAATACCGGCACGCCAACGGCGAGGAAATGCTGGGCGCAAGAATCTCGCTCAGCCGTTTAAGGAAGTTAAGGAGTTTTTGTTGAATTTGATGAAAACTCAGAAGATGATGGGGCGCACGGTTCTGGTTCAGAATGCTGTGGGGCAATTTCCTTTGGTGGGGGAATCTCAGGTTGAGGAATTGATTGAGCAGCTGTGTCAGGAGAATCACATATTGATTCTGGAACCCGACGCGCCGGTGGAGGCGCAATTGGTTTGTTTGGTGAGTAAATAGTAGGGTGCGAAAGTTGCAGCCGGATCGACCCCACCCCCCAACCCCCTCCCCGCAAGCGGGGAGGGGGAGTCAGAGGGGGTTTCCCTGAGTGAAAAAAATTTCAAAAAGTAGAAACCCGGTTTCTTAAAGAAACCGGGTTTCTGGCCCAGATTCACAAATCATTTAGAATCGCTATAACTGGCGTCAGCTTTTTTCAAGAAGTGCAATCAGTTCATCTTTGTTGATTCTTGAATATCCCTTGATATTCCGTTTTTTCGCAATTGCTTTGAGTTCAGTTACTGTCATGCGGGCGTAGTTCGGCGCTGCGGTTTTAGTCGCTGGTGCGGATTTCGATGTTTGCACAGCTTCAGCTTCTCTCTCAGGTGCCGGCTGGCTGATTTCCACCAGTTCCAGTTGCTTTTTCACAGCATCTTCCACCATCCCCCTGAGAGATTGCTCCATTTTATGGCTGATGGCATCTAATTTATCCTCCAAGGATTTCCCCATTTGCAGCAGCAGATTTTTAATCTCTTGCATGTCCCCAGAAGAAGACATTAGGGAAGGTTGGGCTTCCATGCCAGAAGCAGCCGGCGAATGGCTGTCAGATGCTCGCATCCTCAGTGCTTTAATTTGCGCCAATAGGACTTCTTCATTGTCAGGATCAATGATAAATGCCCCGATCATTTCCCCCTTCCGAGGATCTATCTCCCTCGCTCTAGCAGCAACATGGTACTCAAAATCTCCGTCCACCACCTCGTAGGATTCCAAACTCGTCCTGCGAATAACGAGGGGATTAATAATTCCTTCCGCTTTTAAAATTAACTGGGCTGCCCGATTCAACTCCGACTCGGAAAAATTTGAGCGGGGAACCGCAGAGTTAATCTTTTTGACAGCGACAAGTGCAGTTGATAGTTTCATTTAGCCAGTCCTATTGCTTTCAAAACTTCTTTAGCCAGCTGGTCAAATTCTTTCGCAGATTCGCCAAATGGCTGAAAATCAAACACAGACCTCGGGTCTGGGATCTGCAAGTCTCCTACATCCACCGTCTGTTCCAGGCACTTTGACAGATCCTCCCTTTGATAGATAATCGTATCCATTACTTTCAAGTCGTACCGTTTTGGCACAATTTCTATATGTTTGGGCAGCGTGTATTCTCTGAATCGGGCATTCGTCGATATTTTACAAGGAAGCACCCCCAGTATCTCTACAGGGTTCTTGCCGATAAACCTCCTAAACTCATTCGTCTTTTTCACGAAAGTTTTTACATTGACCAGACCCTGGTTGGCAAAGGGCTTCAGATCCGAAGGAACGATCAGGTAGTCAGCTGTAATCAGCGCAATCCGGGCGTAAAGGTTCAGCGATGGGGGCGTATCAATAATTACAATATCATATTGCTCCGCTACATCCTTCAGTTTTTGCAGGAGGATCAGCTTGCTGTACTCCACTTGATTCAGCTCATTCTCATACTGCATCAAAGTGATGTGGGACGGCACAACATCAATTTCCGGATCGTTATACTGAGATTTCTTAGCCACTTCGGAGATGGAGTAGAAATCTTCGGAACTTAAGACGTGACGGACATTGCAGTCTTTGATATCATCTAGATCCTCATCATCAAATTTTACCAGACCAGCGGCAAATGTCGTGTTGGCTTGGCTGTCCAAATCGATGACCAGGACTCTCTTGCCCTTTTTTCTCAGCGCAGCTGCTAGGTTGACCACAGTTGTTGTCTTGCCTACGCCACCCTTGTTGTGGTAAACTGCAATTATTTTCACAGTATTTTGCCTCTTGACTTCGGAACTTGGTTCGCAGATGGGTTGCGGGTTGAGTTGAACCGGCTCAGGTGCAGGCTCAGGTGCCGGCTGAGGTGCTTCTACCTCCTCAAAAGTTTGCTGGGAGATGGGTTGATAGCGTTGCGCACCAGAAGGATGATTGAAACTTTTTCCACTCATCGAAAATCCCCTCTCGCTCCCCGTTGGGGGGTGGGGTTCTTCATCCCAAAAATGTGCGACGCCTGGTTGTGAGGAGAGTGGATTCGGCTGAGACTCTAACACTGCGGGAGACTCAAGAGCCGGTCTTGTCTTCAGGCTATCTTTGCCAATTATAGCTTTAATCTCTTCAATTTTAGCCTCAACTGTTTTACCCTCACACTGAAATACTAGCCAGATATCATCATTAATTTTTTCATAGATTCGGAGTTCTTTGCCATTCGTCAGCAGCCCGTACCGGATATTCAAGCTTGTCAGGTAACGCCTGAATTTACGGACATGCCGGTCTAATTTTTGCCGGGGGGACTTCGCCTCGATGACCACACTCAGGGGCGAGCTGGCATCCAGCACAAATGGCAGCCTTTGGGTGGCGAATGCCAAGAAATCTAAACGAATAGTCCCAAAACTGACTTCTTGATGCCAAGTTTCGGGAGGGTAGCCTAACTTCGGCAATAGATAGCTGACAATAAGTTTGCTTTCAACTTCGCTCTCGTTGCGGCAAAGCTCAGGATTGAAACTCAATTCTGACATGACTCTAAACGTGTGGAACCCCATTTGGTGGGATGCCTCTCCCTTGCGCACCGCGAACATTTTCTGACTCAATCTCACCCATCCGCAACCTCTCGCCAGATCTATCTGCCTTCCTGAGATGCTCCCCGAGAACACCTCTTAAGTTTCATATTATCCCTTAGAGCGATCTTTGGCAAGACCCTACTGTCACTTAAATTGCCTAGCTGTAGGGTGCGTTCCCCCAAGGGGGAACTACCCACTTACCGGCAAAACATATAACCGGCAATTTGTCAAGCCTTTACCCAGATACCAAAAACCCGGTTTCTTCAAGAAACCGGGTTTCTCAACGCTCGGCTGGATTAAGCCTGCTTCTTGAGCAGCGCCGAGAAACTGTCCTTCACCCGGTCGATCGCCTCTTGAATAAAGCCGGCGGGAGAAGGCTGGGGCTCAACCGCCAGCTCGATTGGCTCATCCGCAAAGTCAGCCCCCTTGAGCCGGTAGCCGTATTCCAGATTTTGCTGGTTCTTGCGCAGCACCGGAAACAGGCGAAAAGCCCCTTGGCGCAACTCTTCGGCGCTGTCGAAGATCGCTTTATTAATCTGGCTGGACCGGCTCACCGCCAGAGATCCCACCGGATACCAGTTCTTCTTGTCCTGAATCCGAATGTAGATATTAAACTCTGGCATGCCGTCCGTCTTCATTTTTTCGTACTGCTGGGCGGCTTTTGCCCGTTTTTCAGCCCTTTGGCTCGATTTCTTAGGGGTCTGAACTTTGCCGAATCCAGTGCCGGTGGTCATCGTGGTTGCTCCTTTGCGCTCTTTACAAAATTTTACATCATTTTCATAAATCTGGCAGCGGCGCAAAATATTGCGCTGCTGGGCGTGGGTGGGGTAAAGTAGGGTGCGTGCCAAAACGCCGGTTGGGCAAGTCCGCCACCAGACCAGCAAAGGTGCCGGCAAGCAGCCCCGACTGGCTTGGCCCGACGCCCTGACAGTGTTAATATTTATCAAACAGCTGCCTCTGGGCAGATCCACGAACTCTGCCCCGACTCAGCAGGGCCAGCATCACGCTTAGGACTCAACAGATGGCATATATAATCGCAACTACCAACATGAAAGGCGGCGTCGGCAAAACCACCCTCACCGTCAACCTGGCCACCTGTCTGGCCAAAAATCACGGCAAGCGCGTCCTCGTGGTGGATCTCGACACTCAAATCAGCGCCACGCTCTCCATGATGTCACCGGCGGACTTTGCCAAACTGCGGCGAGACAAGCGCACCTTAAAGCAGCTAGTTCAGGCAACCATCAAATCGGATGGCAGGAGGTTAAATGATATAATTATAGACACCGTTTATGGCTTTGTTTGCAATATCAAAGGTCTGGACTTGTGGCCGGGAGATATAGAGCTTTACGATGAATTTCTAGTGTCAGAAGTCTTGCACGAACAAGCCCTCTATAACAGCGACTGTAGCTTTAAAGAAGTTTGGAACCGGTTTGAAAAGATTTTAATAAAAACCATGTTACAGCCGGTAAAAAGCTCCTATGACTTCATTTTGCTCGATTGCGCTCCCGGCTACAATCTCCTCACCCGCAGCAGCCTGATGGCCAGCGATTTCTACCTGCTGCCGGCCAAACCAGAACCCCTCTCCCTGCTTGGAGTTCAGCTGCTAGAAAGGCGGATTTCCCAACTGAGAGACACTCACGAATACGAGACTCCCGTGAAGCTAGACATGCTCGGCATTATCTTCACCATGT
>JALOOK010000062.1 GCA_025454445.1 Oscillatoria sp. Prado101
AGCCAGTTCGTATGCCTGCTGGAGAGAAGCGGCGAGGGAAGCCGGCACATTCCCCTCCTTTGTCTGGAGGACAATTGCCTCCAGCTGCTCTACTAATATCCCCAAAGGAGTGACAGGTCGGGCGGTGTTTGCTGTTTTTTCGAGTGTTTCAGGCATGTCGCACTTCCTCTACTCCAGCCCCAAATCGCTGAGATACATCTCTTGACCTGCTCCTCCATCGGGCAAAGAAGCGCACAAAGCCTTGTATTCATCAAGAGCAGCTTGCAGCTCTTCGGGCGACACATCTTGCGCGTAGTCGCAAGAACCGATACTTCCGTGGGGGAGCGGTGCCCACAGCCCGCCATCCCCGCGCTTGCGGCGCATGTTTTTCTGAGCTTCAATCATCAGGTTGATGTCTTCCAGGATGGGGTGGTAAACCGCCAGACCTAAGGAGCGGGTGAGCGCTATGAGCCGGTCGCGATCTGCCGGTTTCAGCCAGCCCAGCCGCACCGATAAAGCCGCGCCGAAACACATCTCAATCGCAATCGCATGACCGTGCATCAGCTTAACTGCCGGCTCGTAGCGGGGGCTCCACGTGTGACCGTAGGCGTGGGGGCGATCCTGATAAGTCTCGAACATATTTGTCCCCTCGTGCTTCATATAAGAGAACAAAGTCCGGTAGATCACCTCATCAGCGATGTGAGCCAGTTCTTTGTCGCCATCGAGGGTGGCAAAGTGCGTTTCCAACAAGCGCGGACCGTACTGTTCGAGCATTTCAAACAGGACGATATCGTCTGTTGTCGCCATTTTGATCATCTCCGCCATACCGTTGCGAATGTGCCCGGTGGCGAGCGTGCGGAAAAAGCCGCGATCGACTAGGGTGACAACCGGTGGGTGATAGGCACCAATGCTATTTTTGAACAGGTTGCCGTTAACGCAGGTGCGGGGCGAGGGACCGGCGTCAATGCTGGCAACAATCGTTGTGCCCACCATAACATAAGGTGTGCGCCGGTGCTGCAACGCACAAGCCATCCCCGCCACATCGCTGAGCACTCCGCCCCCAACTACCAGCACCGGCTCGTTGCGCGAAACATCGCAGCCGTCTTTGCCCAAGAAATGGAGCAGCTTGTGGACTGTTTCCGAGGTTTTGTCTGCTTCCCACGCCCGACAGGCTAACATTTGCAGCGGGATTTCATAGTGATCGAAATAGCGGCGCAGCGCTTCGCCATAGAACTCGTCTACCGCCTGGTCTACGATCGCCACACAGCGAGTGCGAGTTTTGTAAATATCAGCCAGGGCTGGGTTGGAGGTATCGAAAACTCCATCCACTACCTTCACTTCCGCTTTCAGGTTGAAGGTTGCCGATATCTCGAATGAACGACCGTCCTCGCCCGCCGTAATTTCTCCATGACCGGTGTACCATTCCGATGTGCGGTACTTTTCTGGGTGATTGACCTCAATCGTCGTTGTTTTTTGCTTGCGTAACGCCTCTACGGACGCTTCTTGTGTCAAAAGACCGGTCAGTTCTGTCTGAGGAATACTTGTTAGCATTGTAGTTTTTCTCTGAAGCTTGGACTTAACTGAGATAGCGAGCGTAATTGGGGAAATTGAGAGGTAGTTCGCCCTTCCCCCTAACCAGGAGGGCCACTCCCTCAATCTCGCAAAAAATTAAGGTGCGAGTTGGCCTTTGTCAAGAGGTTTGATTGGGGATGGAATATCTGCACCAGAAAACAGGACAGTTCAACTTCCACCGAAGCTTCCCCCCTGCGGGTGCAAATCCACCTGCAAGTTCTCAGGATTCTACTGGCATGCGTCAGCAAAACAGGCCGCTCGCTGCCGAGCTAGAAAACTCGAAGCATCCTGGATTCCTTAAGAATCCAGCACACCCAGCTGCTGGCCACTGTTTTTGGCATGGCTCAGTTCCTCTCCTGAACCCGACAATTCTCAACTTACCACAGCTTTACAAACCTTAACGATTCATTAATAATCCTAAAATTTCTTATCTGACAGATAAGTTAAGCAAATCAATTGAGGTAGAAAAGCGGGGTTTTTGAGGGACGGGTTCAGCGGTGAAAAACTCAGATAGCGAATATTTTGTCAATCAGGGAAAATACTTACTAGGAAACAGAGCGAGCAATCCTACTTGACAAAAAGCTAGTGAGGGAATAAAGCGACTTCCATTTCGCACAGAAGATGAAATGGTACTGATTGAGGGGAATGACAGCAGCGCAACGATAAGTCTAGGCATAATTGCTCAGAGCGTGAGCGAAATCAGGCTTTCCAAAGCTGGCGGCGATAAGTTGTTCGGATATCCACCCAAGCCGAAACAAATTTCACCCCCCCCAACCCCCCTCGCAGTGTGCGCCGCCCTCAGCCTGTGCCAAGACCGGCAACACCCTGGACAGCCCTCAGCCTGTGCCAAGACCGGCAACACCCTGGACAGCCCTCAGCCTGTGCCAACACCGGCAACACCCTGGACAGCCCTCAGCCTGTCCCAAACAAGACGTAGGACAGGCGTTCCCTCCGACCCAACCTATAGCGGTTTTCAGTTGGATGAAGCACATGCCAGAAACCCGGTTTCTTAAAGAAACCGGGTTTCTCAATACCTCACCTCGGATGAAAACCGCTATATCTATAGATAGAAAACTTCAGATAGCAGACAGGACATTTCAAGATGGCCCGAGGCGGAGTCCCTTTGCCCTTTCCACCGGCAGTTCCTACCCGCCCCCGCTTGACCCCAGATCCAACAGCGTGCCGGCACCTGCAGGGGCGCAAACCGGCACAAAACAGCGATTTACAGCCCGATTTGCGGCAACATCCCTCTGATTTGCTCAACCGGCAAGCCGGTAATCTGAGAGAGTTGCTCCGGCGTTGCTGTCCTGAACTGGCAGCATAGCAGCCTTTTTTTCCCGATCTGCCCTTCCTATCTCCGCTATCTCTTGGGCGGTCAGCGACCGGCGCAAAATCTTCTCAATTTTTGGGATAATATTCTTGTCAAAGTTGCTGTTCTGTTGCCCGATCGTGGGCATCATCGCTCTAATCTGAGCTTCAGAAACGCCAGTCGCCTGCGAAACCTGCTGCACGAAACGATTCTGAGCGGGTATTAGAGCTTCCCGCGCCGCTGTGCCAGCTGAGAGCGATTTGCCGCTTTTTTTCGACGCTCAGGGGTGCGCCCAACTGCGCCTCCAGCTTTTGAATCAGGCCAGAACCGGCCCCATTTGGTCTTTGCTGCTGTGCTGCCGGCGCTCGATTTTGCGCCACAGCGCTGCCGGTAATTTCAGGGTGCGCCGGCTCCCCTGACTGACTGATTCGATTTTAGTAGCATTGAAGCGAAACCATTAAACCATATCGCAAGCGGGGAAAGGGGGGAGCGCATGGGTTGCCGGTGGTGTTTGGGGTTACTGCTGTGGACAGACAAGGGGTGGGGGCGGGTTTATTAACACCCTTCGCTGTGTCAGAGAGATTTTGAACCCGCCCCTACAATACCTTTATATATACAAAATCGATGCAACCGGACATGATATTAAAAGGCGCTCGCCTGACAGGTGATATGATTCCTCTGGGGGATGCGAGCCTGCTTTTTCACCCAACATCAGCACTCCCCGCGCCGGCGGACGAGATATCACAGGGGTTGAGAGCCGGTTTGAGAGCGACAGCTACTTGCAAAAAAAGGGGCGAGCGCTCCCTGAATTTGATACTCTGGGCGAACGCTTTGAGTTAGATGAGTTACAAATCACAGAAAGGGGGAGCGCTCTCCAGTTTATTCCGCCCACCAGCAGTCTTGGTCATATTGATACCTGCCAGAAAGGACAGAGCGATACTTGCGGATAGCGCTCTGAGATAGCACTTCCGTATATTCAGTTTTTAAAAAAATATCACGCGCAACTGCTTGCAGGTCTATCCTTCGTAAACCTCTGTGAGGCCAGCGAGCAAGCCGCTTCTCGTTTTCGCCGCAGTTGAAGCGATAGCTTCAGGCGACTAAGGGTTAGCTTAAACGCAAGGACGGCGATCCACCGTCCGGAATGCAAGGTTCCTTTTTGACAGTTGCGCATGACAGAGTAATTATAGCAGATTCAAGAAACATTTGTGCTTTACGGACTGCCCCGTACAGCGCACAGTATCTTAAAATGGCCCGTCCGGGAGCGGGTCTGCTGTTAAGCTGTTGCGCCAGGACGCTGTGCGCTGTCCATCTCTATCCACTCCTTCCGGGGGCAGTCTCCGTGCGGTCCCCGCCTACAAGCTGGGAACGAGAACAAGCTGATTAAAAGCCTAATAGCGTATCATCGCTCTCAGGCATTCGAGCAATTTCAGCAATTCTTCGGTGAGCGGAATCCCGCGATCGCGCTTGCCGCAGGTTTGTCAGATATTCAAGTAATTCCAGTAGCTGTTCATCCGTGAGTTGTTGGAGCGATTGCTTGCCGTAGGCGTCCCTCATATACCCGCGTCTCTGTTTCTTGTCCCAGCCCAACTGTTTAAGTTCAGTAGAAATGAGAGCAACTACATGAGATTGATTCATCGGTTCACTGACCGGCTCAACCTTTGCCTTCCGGCGTCCGTACTTCTCTTTAATGCGTCGCACCTGCTCCTGAAACTTAGCACCTTTTTCAGGATTTATCATATATACAAAATTGGCAAAGCCCTGAAGCGAAGCGATGAGGTCGTTAGTTTTAGACTGTCCCCAGTGCTTACCTCTTAAGCCGTCTTTCTCTATCTGATAGAGGGTGGCACGGAACCGTTTGAGCGTTTCTCTAGAGACATTGAGTTTGCTGTTGACCACAACGCCAGTCACTTCCTGCTGCCGAGATTTGCGAAAAACTCTAGTTTTGTCTTCGTTGATATCAAACCCTTCGTACTTAATAATTGACCTCGTTACTTTGAAAACTTTACAGATATTGCGCAGGCTGTCACCAGAAGCAGAAAAGGTTAGGTCATCAGCGTAGCGGGTGTAAACAAAGCCAAGTTGTTCAGCCATCTCAGTTAGTCGCCGATCCAGCCGGCGGCAAAGAAGGTTGCTAATTGCTGGGCTAGTTGGTGCGCCTTGCGGCAGGTGACGCTCTGTCCACGAGAGTACCGAATTAGTTTGGCCATCCAATTGGAACTCTTTTACCCTCGGTTCAGTACAAATCAAAGCGAAAATTATCGAGGCTGTTTCCGAATAACCACAAGATTTGAAAAGTCCTTTGACTCGCTTGTAAGAGATAGAGGGGAAAAAGTCTTTGAGGTCGATATTGAGGATGACTTCCGCCCCGACATGGGGCTGGGCATTCGTGACAATAGAGCGTTCCCGACGGAAGCCGTGAGCAGCGCTGTGCAGTTCCAGCTTTTCCAGGATATTGTGAAGAATCCAATTTTGAGCTTGTTTAAGCAACGGCATCGGTGCTGATATTTCCCGTTTCCCACCCATCTTCTTCGGGATCTGAAAACGTTTATAGTGGGGTTTCTTGCGATAAAAAGCCAGAAAGCGCAATCTTCTAACACTAATTTTCATAGCTTGAGCAATCGCTTCATGCGAATTACACAAGGGCAAACCGTTGCTCTGCAATCGCTCCTTCTCGAAATTGGCATTTTCAGAACGCTTCTTCTGTAAAGCCTCAACACGATCCAGTCGTCTCTCAAGCCAGCGTTCTAGCATTTTAAACTGTCCATTTTTAGAGCGATAATAAATATCTTCAGCATCAGCTATTAAAAGGCTAATCTCCTCATCATCAATATCTACCCACCCCATATCCCACTCTATTGGGTCCCAACGTCCATCTCCATTTATTATGTAATCCTCAGATATACATCTGCCTTCCTCCCAAAGGCTGCTTTCGATTCCATCCTGCAATTCGCTGCTTTCCTCATCACTGTTATGCTCGGTCTTCTTGTTGCGGCAAAAACTTTCAATAAATTCCTGGAGCTTTTGGCATATATCTGCATATTCTCTGTCGCCCATAAGCTGAGCCACTTTCTGTAAGTCTTCAAGAGCCAACAGCTTATTTTCTTGTCTTATGTGAGTCAAACATCGGTACTGTAAGGCTCTCACACAATTAGGATTGTGGCGGATAACTTCGTTCAAATCCTCAATCGCTTCTTGATATTTTCCTTGCTTGTATTGGGAAATACCCCTCCCTAAAATTCCACCTGAATCCATATCATCTGCCTCGCAAGCCCTTCATAAACTAATCAGATCGAACGCACCGGCTCGCCCCTACAAATATTATAAGCTGTCCTGCATTTAACCTGTTTGTAGTTGGGCTTTAGCCCAAAAGCCCCCCGCCTCCAGGACAATTTGCATGGTTGGTTTGTAGTTGGGCTTTAGCCCAAAAGCCCCCGCCTCCAGGACAATTTTCAATTTCTTTTCAGATCCCCTCTCCCTTGATGGGAGAGGGGGTAGGGGGTGAGGGTGATTACACCTTCGCCTCATCCTTCACCAACTTGGCCCAACCCAAATCCTTCAGACTGTTATTCCGGCGCAGAGGACGAGTCACCAACTCCAGAATATCGCGAGCATTAGTAAAGCCGTGAATCTGAGCGAAAGTAAACTCAACCGACCACTTAGTATTAATCCCCCGCGCCTCAAGCGGATTCGCATGCGCCATCCCAGTAATCACCAAATCCGGCTTCAATTCATAAATCCGCTGAATCTGGTTGTAATTATCCGGCTTCTCCACAATCCGAGGCACCGACACCCCCATCTCCTTACAAGTTTGCTCCAGCAACGCCAGCTCAGCCGCTTGATAGCGCTTATCCATATAAGGAATCCCAATTTCAGGGCAACTCATGCCGCAGCGAATCAAGAACCGAGCCAGAGAAATCTCCAGCAAATTGTCCCCCATAAAAAAGACAGACTTGCCGCGAACCAGCTGGATATAATCCTCCAAACTCGCCCAGATTTGCTGCTCCCGCTCCTGCAAACCATTCGGCTCAATCCCGAACACCGAGCAGATTTTCTCAATCCAAGCGCGAGTGCCATCTGGCCCAATCGGGAACGGAGCGCCAATCAACTTGGCCTTGCGCCGGCGCATGATCGCCGTCGCCGTGCGGCTGAGGAAAGGATTCACACCGGCAGCATAATACCCCTCCTCAATCACCGGCAGCTCAGTGTAGCGCTTGCTTGGCAGCCAGCCAGAAACCTTAATCCCTTGCTTCTTCAACTCCAGAGTCAGCTGAGTCACCACCGGATCTGGCAGCGAACCGAAAAGAACCAGCGGCGGGTGCTTGACATATTCCGACTCTTCTGCTACCACATCTTCCTTCTTTTTGCCGAAGTTGAGCAGTTGCTGAATCCCACCGCGCTTTTCCTTCTCCACTTCCGGAGCCTTTTCTGGACAGCGAGCAGCCATCGCCGCCAGAACCGTATCTTCCCCTTGCGTAAAAGCGTAGTCCAGACCGTTGGCGCGAGCCACCACAATCGGAATACCGATCTCAGATTCCAGCTTAGGAGCCAGCCCTTCCAAGTCCATCTTAATGATTTCCGTGGTGCAGGTGCCGATCCAAACAATCACGCTCGGGTTGCGGTCGCGCTTAATCTGCAAGCACAGCCGTTTCAGCTCTTCATAATCATTCAGCTGAGCCGAAATATCCCCTTCCTCCAACTCCGCCATTGCATAGCGAGGTTCAGCAAAAATCATCACCCCCATTGCATTTTGGAGGAAATAGCCGCAGGTCTTAGTGCCAATTACCAAAAAGAAACTGTCTTCTATCTTCTGGTAAAGCCAAGCCACACAGCTGATCGGGCAAAACGTGTGGTAATTGCCGGTCTCACACTCAAAATTTAGGGCTTCAGGTTGAGCAACAGTCATGGCGGATTTTTTTCTCCTTTATATTGGCTGCAGGAAATCAAAGCTGAACAAGTTCTTACAAATCCGACAGCAAGTTAGAAAAGTCTGAATCATCGTCGTCGGAAGTCCACTCGTCCCGCGCTAGCGCTTCCAGGTCATCATCCAGCTCGTCCGAGGACTCCTCACTCACCTCATCGAAAGCCAGATCGTCAAACTCATCCTCGGCTGACTCTTCAGCGAAATCTGAAGATATGGCATCATCCAAGTCCCCAAGATCCATATCATCCATGTCCTCCCCAGACTCTTCACCGAAATCCCCACCGAGATCGCTGAATTCATCGCCGCTTTCGACTCCAAAATCATCGGCTGACTCTTCCTCAAAATCGCCACCGATATCGCCGAACTCGTCCGAGATTTCTTCTCCAAAGTCATCGGCAGACTCTTCCTCGAAATCGCCACCGATATCGCCGAACTCGTCCGAGATTTCTACTCCAAAGTCAGCGGCAGACTCTTCATCGAGATCGCCACCGATATCGCTGAAATCGTCCTCGGAGGTTTCCGCTTCAAAGTCAGCAGCAGGCTCTTCATCGAAATCGCCAAGCCCCATCTCCGCCAGATCGTCGGATGGCTCTTCACCAAAGTCAGTGCCGAGATCCATATCCTCCAGCTCCTCGGATGGCTCTTCATCCCGACCGGCTGTCGCGGCATTGACTAGCGCCGCCGCTCCCGCTACCGCACCGACCACACCGACTGCCCCAACTGCACCGATAGCTGCTGCTTTTAGCCCAGAGAACTTGTCTGGACTCGGCTTAGAAGGCGTCTCGTCAGCCAGGGCAAAGGGTTCTGCTGCTGCCGGTGCCGGTTGTGGCACAGCTTGCGGGGCAGCTTGTGGCGCAGCTTGTGGGACAGCTTGCGGCACAGCTTGCGGCACAGCTTGCAGGACAACTTGCGGCACAGCTTGTGGGGCAACTTGCGGCACAGCTTGTGGGGCAGCTTGTGGGGCAGCTTGCGGCACAGCTTGCGGCACAGTTGGCGAGAAAAGCGTTTCGCCTGTGACCTGCGGTGCCGGCGCTGCGGCTGCCGGCGCTGCGGCTGCCGGCGCTCCTGCCGATGCTACCAGAAAGGGTGACGGTGGTGCCGGTGGGGCTTGACGGTCTGCCGGTGCTGCCGGTGCCGGTGGATTGCCCAGTGCGATGTCCGGGTCAAAATTCAGGCCCAAAACATCAATCAGGATCTCTGGATCGGGATTCAGCCTGGAAAAGGGCAACATCAGCTGCGCTAGCTTAGGTTCCAGCGCATTCATGGCTCCCAGGATGAAGTAAGAAGGGGGACGCCGACCACCATCGGGTGTTTTCACAGATACCGACTTCAGATGCAGGCTCAACCAATCATGATTGACTTGGTAGTACTGCAACCACTGTTGCTTTAGCCCTGATGTGAAGTCTTCAAAAAAAGCCATAGTGTCTCTGATACATTTACGCGACATTATCCGAGGTATTCCCGGACAATGCAACGATAGCACGCAACACCTGTAAAAGTGATAGAGGCGGTATCCCGCAAAGCTTTCAGGAAAATCCCATGCATCACCTTTCCAGTCCCGCGAAGCGCGTAAATCCACAGCTAGGACAGTGGAAAACTTTAGAGCCACCCAAGCGGGTGTGGACATTTTGAACTTTTGAACGGGTAGTGCGCCTACCCTGCATCGCTCTCGCCGTTTTAGACCTGATTTTTCACAAAGCCAAGGCAACAGTGTCGGAAGTCAAGGGAGGTTGGCAGAAAAATAAGCGCGGTAATTGAAGTCGCGATTTGCCTGTTCGCAGCTGACCGGGGCCTTTGTCAATTTCTCAGCTCTGTCTGTCTTGTATCACGTTTTGTAGGATTGTGCAAGAAATCCAGGATTAAATTTTACCTCCCCTGGGTTGCTGGAATAAAATATGATTCTTTTGGTCTAGACGCCCAGTGCCGTCCTGAATCATACTAGCCAATTCAGCAACCCTCGCTTACGCTCACCTTGGAAGCCCGGAATAGCGCAGGTAAATCTACACCATCATCAGGTCTAGCTCTTCCTCCTCACTGATCGCCTTGGGCTGGGCCGGGTTGAGGTAGAAGTCAGACAGCAACGAGAACAGCTCCCGATCCGGGGCATCGTTGGGCACCACCCCCTCAGGACGGGCCAGAATTTGGTCGGCGATGTTCAGGTAGTAGTCGCAGACATAGTTGAGGGAGGGGTCAGTCTCGGCCATCTCGAACAGCGTCTTGCCCTTGACGCGGGAGACGCGAATGTCCTCAATCAGCGGCAGGACTTCCAGCACCGGCATGGGAACGGACTCCACATACTTCTCGATCAGGTCCCGCTTCGAGGTGCGGTTGCCAATCAAGCCGGCGAGGCGCAGCGGGTGGGTGCGGGCTTTCTCGCGCACGGATGCCGCAATCCGGTTGGCCGCAAACAGGGCGTCAAACCCGTTGTCGGTGACAATCATGCAGTAGTCGGCATAGTTGAGCGGTGCCGCAAACCCGCCGCACACCACGTCCCCGAGCACGTCAAACAGAATTACGTCGTATTCGTCGAAGGCGTTGAGCTCTTTGAGCAGCTTCACGGTTTCGCCCACCACATAACCGCCGCAACCGGCACCGGCAGGGGGTCCGCCCGCTTCCACGCAATCCACCCCGCCATAGCCCTTGTAGATCACATCTTCGGGCCAGACGTCTTCGTAGTGGTAGTCCTTGGCTTGCAGGGTGTCAATGATCGTGGGAATCAGGAAGCCGGTCAGGGTAAACGTGCTGTCGTGCTTGGGATCGCAGCCGATTTGCAGCACTTTCTTGCCGCGACGCGCCAGCGCCACCGAGATGTTGCAGCTGGTTGTCGATTTACCAATTCCGCCTTTTCCGTAAACTGCGAGTTTCACCCTTGTGTTCTCCTGAATGCTTGCTTCTGAAAGTCGGATCTATATTGTCTGCCAGCGAGTGGGCCCGCTGCGCTCCCCCACAGCTGACTGTGGCGGGCGCGTGTTCTTGTCTCTGAACGCATTATTGTCTAACTTCGCAGCAAAAAAAAGGTCTTCAACAGATGGATTGGGGCTTAAAAACGACTATTTCGGGCCATCCAATCAACCGCACCATCCTTTCCCGCCTATTTTGCTGTAGCAGTCTTGATAAACCCTAAAAAGCTAGCTTATTTAGTTTTATTTATAAAAATGTGTGCGAAAAGCAAAAAAGTCCTGTAAGCAAGCCGTACAGCCGAGCGCGGCAGAGGCTCATAAGTCCTGCCGGTGCTGGATTATGGCTTACAAGAGCCTCGCAGCCTGCCTTGTGGAGGGCCGCGATAACTCGAACTGACTTCGACTTTGGGGGGCTGTGGCGGAAAACTTTGGGGCGCGAGCACCCTCAGGTAGGCGTTGGCAAACTGATTTGGGATTTTTGTAAATAATTGTGAATTTTTTCCCAAGCCTTTACAGGCAGGGGCCTGGGGGTCGTGGGGGAGGGGGGTGCCGGTGTGGCATTCCTGAGAGGATAGTAAATTATATCACATTTGATAGCGGCTGTCAAGCTAAACCTGTAAGGATTTTAAAGAAACCGGGTTGCTTGGGTACTGAGAAACCCGGTTTCTTTAAGAAACCGGGTTTCTGGCACCTCACTAATATCAAAAAGCTATATGGCAAGAACATATCGCCCCGCTGATTGTCTTAGAATTTGTTTCTGGGGATGGAACAGAAGAACGAGACAGAACCCCCATTACCGCCGTTCAGAATGGAAAAGGGCAGAACTGCGGCAAATTTTGGGTTTACGAACAAGTAATCCGAGTTCCTTTTTACGGCATTTATGAAATAAAAAAAGCGAGTGTTGAGGTGTATCACCTGGTAGACGGCTTCTATCAACTCCTAGCTGCTAACGAGCGGGGACACTACCCCATCCCCTTCTTGGGAGTTGAATTGGGCATTTGGCAAGGTCAATATCAAAATGCCACCCTGCCTTGGCTGCGCTGGTGGGATTGCCAAGGCAATCTCTTATTAACGGGTCACGAACGGACTGAACGGGAGCACCAGCGGGCAGAACAGGAGCGGCAGCGGGCAGAACGTCTAGCGGCGCAGTTGCGGGCGTTGGGAATTGAGCCGGAAGCCTGACAAAGGACGGCAATACCCATCTCAAAAGCCGCAAACACCGATCCAGGCAATCGCCCCTATCTCCCTACAATCAGCTTCAAGAGGTAACACAACACTATCTTTGTCCGCGCCACCCCGCCCCCACCCCCGACGTAGGACAGGCGTTCCCTCCGATCCAAAAACCAGAAGACGTACGACAGGCGTCCCGCCTGTCCACCCCCACCCCCTAAACCCCGCGCCTCCGCGCACTAGAGAGACTATGCAGCCAACCAATCCCAACCAATTT
>JALOOK010000486.1 GCA_025454445.1 Oscillatoria sp. Prado101
TTGCCAGCTTGTAAGAGCCGGTTTGACTCATGCCGACGCCATGCCCGAATCCCCCTCCAATAAAAGCGTAGCCCTTGAGGGTTTGGCTGTCCTTGCTGTCCTTGCTGTCCTTTTTGTATATGGGATCGACATAGAACAGCGTGCTCAAAGGCGCGTAAAATGCCCTGAGAATTTCGTCCTTTTCCAATTCAATAACGCCGGCGTCGGTTTGCACTGTCATTTTCAGAGCCCGACCGCTTCTGGAGCGCTGCACCACCTGGAGCTGCTGAATAGTTTTAAAGTTAGCCAGGGGGTGTTTTCTATCCTCCAGATAGTTCCTCAAGTCTTTGTTCATATTTTCCAGCTTGCTCTCCTCGCGCCAGCGGAAAAGCTCCTTACCTTCCTCATTAAATCCCTTCTTGAGGCTGATAAACCGCCGGAAGTTTTCTTCGTTTTCTAAACTCTGGCTGGACAAATCCCAAACATTGCCGGGGGCGTCTAGCACGGTTTGCAGGTAAGGGCGCTCCGGCCCGTGCCAGATATCGCTAAAGGGAGCAGTTAGTCCGCCGCTAGTTGAATAGTAAAGGGCGTCAACTAGCTCGTTTTTATAGGTGAGCACCTTGCCGGCGGTGGCGGCGACCGCCCGGTCGGCATCCACCCAGGTGTGGGTCAGTCCTTTGTAAACCTGGCAGTTGGTATTGGCACATATCTGGTAACCGTCGGTGGCAAACCGGCGCAAGTTGCGCAGCACATAGGTGCGAGCCAAAATTGCCTGCGCTTCTACCGAAGCATAGGGGGCTTCGCCGCCAATTTCATTAGGGACGACGCCTCGCAGATAGGTTTCTAGCGGCACTTGGTTAACCAAGGTGTATGTCCCGTAAGCGTTTGGCTGCAGGCGCAGAATTCCTGGAAACAGGCGCTCCGACTTTTTGTCTTTGCCTTGCTTGAACTGAATCACGCCGGTGCCGGCGGTAATCAAAAGCTGCGGTGCGCTGTAGCGCTTGCCGCTCACAGTCCAAGTCGGTGCCGGTGCTCGATCAACGATATTCGTCTCCAGGTATGCCTTTTTGTCCCCCTGCGCTTGCAGGCTCTGCAGCAGCATCCGCCGCACCAAGGGACTGCTGTATGCGTCGCGCTTTGCCCACACCTGCCACCGGCGCGGTTGGGCAATTTCCACCTCTATCCCTTTAGCTCGCCACTGGGTTGCTGTTTCTTCCGCACTCTCAAAGCTGCGGTAGGTGCCCAGCACCAGGCGCTCGTCCACCGCTTTTGAGGGCAGGGACTGCATCTGGATTTCCAGCTTGACTTCGCTTGCTCTCACAGACACCGGCTCACCGTTACTGTTAAAGTTCAGCGTCAGCCGGTCTCCAAACCGGGCTTTCAGCGTCAGTTCGTCGTTCGGTTTCGCCCCAAACCGCTGCACCACCCCGACTTGCAGCTCTATATCTTTGGGCGTCTGCGCCGGCGCGAAGCTGCCGGTCAGTCCCAGCAGCCACAATGACGTCATCGCCGTTCCCGATAAGTAGGCCAACCACTTGCCGGTGCTGGCGCTGCGCTTGGGTTGGATTTGCACAACAATCTGCGTCAAGGCGTCACCTGTTTGCTGCATGGACTGTCTCACAAAAATCCTTCTTTCGATAGAAGGGGAATTTCTGGGGCGCTTGTAAACCACCTTAATATAAATTAAACGCTTGCGGCAAGATGCGCCCTCTGTGTCTCCTGTAACACTATCCTCCCAAGTTCTGCTGAAAAATCAGCGTTCCCCCAATGCGCGGCCACCGGCAGCCAGTGGCGCGTTACAGGCATTATACGTCACCAGCACTTAAATTTTTCCTAAATTCATTAAACGGATAGCAGCCCAAGTTTCTCCGGTCAGGATTTCTTGACTGCCGGCTGGCAAGTTGAAGTCATTACGAGTATGATTAAGAGAGAGGAGGAGATGGAGATGGGCCATGAGGATTGAGGAGATTCCCCTAAAAGAGATTCGCCGCCCCCTGCCGAGAGAGAATGATCAAGCCAAGGTAGCAGCCTTGATGCAGTCCATTAAAGAAATCGGACTGCTCGAACCGATTGACGTGCTGGAAGTGGATGGAAAGTTCTACGGCTTTTCTGGTTGCCACCGGTTCGAGGCGGTGCAGCGCCTGGGTTACGAGACGATTCGCTGCAAAGTCCGCCGCGCCACCCGTTCCGTGCTCGCCAGCCACCTGGCCTGAGCTCCCGCGATGCGGCAAGCGGGCCTATCATGCAAATTAGATGCATACCATTTCAGCGCCGCCAGCCACACCCGCCGGTGAATTTTATAGTTAAAAGAGAAACCTTTACGCAGTTTCAAGACAAATCCATGAAAATAGACATCGGAATTGACGAAAAGACGAGAGCTGAAATTGCCGAGGGGCACCTCGAGGCTCCTCGCTGACACCTACACGCTATACCTGAAAACACATAACTTTCACTGGAACGTCACCGGCCCAATGTTTCAGACCCTGCACCTGATGTTTGAGGCGCAGTACACCGAACTGGGGACAGCAGTGGACGTGATTGCCGAGCGGATCAGGGCTTTAGGCTTTCCCGCACCAGGCACTTACAGCGAGTTCTCCCGGTTAAGTTCGATTCAAGAGAGTGCCGGTGTGCCCAAAGCAGAGGAGATGATCCGGCTGCTAGTGGAAGGGCAAGAAGCCGTAGTGCGGACGGCGAGGTCAATTTTCCCCAAAGTGGATGAGGCCAATGACGAGCCCACCGCAGACTTGCTGACCCAGCGGATGCAAGTCCACGAAAAAACCGCCTGGATGTTAAGAAGCCTGCTGCAAGAGTAAAGCCTAGCGAGCTGAAGTTTCAGGTATCAGGCGTCGGGTTCCAGAAACCCGGTTTCTTAAAGAAACCGGGTTTCAAAGGGCGCAGCCGGCAGATGTCCGCCCAACTGGCACCTGATATTTTTTTGCTCTCCCGCACTTGTACTGGAAAATCCTATTTTTTGGGAGCAGGGTACAGGGCGCGGGAAATGCCTTATCCAGGAACCGCTGGCTACTGAGAAGTTTTACTCGTCACCAAAAGTCCGGAAGCTCCCATTGATAGCGGTGCTCAGTTGGATGAAGTACGCCCCAGAGTGGAGTGGACAGAGGCGGCGGAATTTTGCCCCGAAGCTGCTAGTGCCGGCGATATGATGCGCAAGTCTATTTTAAGCTGGATTACCTCAGCCACGGATAGGGCCATTCAATCTGCTGCCACTGCCGCCGGCTGCAGCCTGCCTGTCCAAACTCGCCTTCGACTGGGGTGGATGGGCCAACTTTACCCTGATTTTGTGCCTGCTGCTGAATAGGAGAGGCTGGTTAACCAAACGTATAAAAGCCGAAATAGATTTTTTCTAGGGAACGGGAGCCTGGGATGCTTGCCTATTGACCGTGTGTATATAATGGAAGAGTGTCGCAATCCGAGGTGGGTGAAATCACTCCGGACGGAATTTGGCACAGCAGCCCTAAAACTTGCGAAGATATACCATATCCAGTCTTCTTGAACTTCCAGTCTTGTGGAACTTATGGAAAAAATTAATCTTGACCCACCACTTGTGTTGAAATATTGGGGATACGACGATCCATTTGAGACCCTTGAAACTATTTTCTCAATTAGTTATGACGACAGCCAGGGGAAGTACAGTATAGACTACAAGATAAAATGGATAGGATGCGAAGATGGTTTGAATTTCAGCAGTCAATCTGATGGCTACGTTATCTCTCTTTATAAAGATTACTTGATAAGGAAACGCAAAAAAAATCCGGTTGATGGGATCTCCTTGCCCCTCACATAAAATACATTTAAGTATATTGATGTGTGCCGCTATAAGGAAAATGAATTTGTCAAATATATATTGATGGGCGCTGTTCGCCACTATAAAAGTTTATCTGAGATTTGCGATCGAAGAGGTTATAAGCGAGGGTGGATTTACTATAGATTTCGAGACTATACAATTAACTAACAGCACCAGCTAAAAATCCAGTTTTCTAATCTATA
>JALOOK010000487.1 GCA_025454445.1 Oscillatoria sp. Prado101
ACAGCGGTTCCGCTTTCTCGTAGCGCCCCTGGGATTCGTAGAGTCCTGCCAAATTGTTGAGGCTTCTGGCGACATCGGGGTGATCGCCTTTAAACAGGCGCTTTATCATCGCCAAAGCTTCCTCATACAGCGGTTCCGCTTTCTCGTAGCGCCCCTGGGATTCGTAGAGTCCTGCCAAATTGTTGAGGCTTCTGGCGACATAGGGGTGGTCGCCCATGTAGAGCGATAATGCTAACTCTAAAGCTTGCTCGGCCAAAATAACTGCCTTTTCAAACTTTCCCTCGCCATACAGTTCAACAGCCTGTTGGCTTAGCTGTTGCCATTGCGCCATTCCTTCTGCCAAGTGCGCCGCCAAATTTCGCAATTCCCCAGCATTCGTTGCCCCCGCCTTTGCCATATCGGCGGCTACCAATTCCATCACCGCCACCAGTCCTTGATCTATTAGCTGCGAATTATCCCGCAAAATCTTTGGTTCCTCTCCCTGGCGGCAACTCAGCAGTTCTGCAATCAAATTTAGATAGGCTTTAATGCGCTGTTCGTCCATCTTTCAGTTCTCTCCTGCCTTTAGGGCTGCAATTATACCGTTACCGTGTATTCCGTGTAAAGGACTTGACAGTCTGGGCGGCGCTCCAGGTACGCCAGCAAGTCGTTCAGGTGGTCTTTCTTCAGTTGCAAAGGTGGCTGAGTCTCTTGTGGCAGCCAGTCGAGGGGTGGCGATTCCTTGGCGATCAGGGCAACAATCTCCTCCTTCCCCGCCATGCCGGATATTGTAAGCAATTTTTGCCGCGACTTCTCTTGCGGCAAAGTTGCCACTCCCGCCGGCTGGTGGGGCTGCGGGGCCAAAAAAGAGGGGCACAAGCACCACAAGTTCCCCGACGTTCCCTTTTCCAGCAGCAGCAAGTAACCGCCACTTTCCAGATTCACCTCAAAGCGAATCTGGCTCCCCAGAGGGACGTTTTGTGGGTACTGACTCGGCGTTGTCCACATATCCAGGGTTGTCCCCCGCTGAACCAGCACCGGCCCCATTTTTTCAGTGTGCGTGGCCTTGTCCTTTAATTGCTCCCAGAGTTGGTCTGCGGTGAGTGCCGGTGCCGGTTCGACTAGACCTTGCTCCTTCGCCCATTCGGGAAATTTGACCTCGCGCAGCCACCGCTTGGCATTTTTCCAGCGCTCTTTAGAACTCTCGGTAGGCGGACATCCCGCCGCCTCAAGCTTGTCGCAAATCGCACTCAACTGCTGCCGGAAAATCCGTGAAGCATCTCCGTTTTTGGTTCCTTCTATCAACTGTGTCTCGAATTTAGTGGCCAACTCCTCGTGGGTTAAACCGGCATTATCTTCGAGAAACCGTCTCTCAAATATAAGTAGGTTCTTTCCCGTGAAGCCAAAGCGCGTGGCCATTGCTTCCAGGAACTGTCCCTCATACTCGTCATATCTGGGTAAAGTCATACTTTCTCCTTTCGCTTGGCACTTTGACCTTATCATCGCCAACCTGAGTTCGTCAAGCCCCCATCTACGTTGATCTACATAATTCTACATCAATCTACTTTTGGACTTGGGACGCCTCGACATGTCTCGACTTGGCTCTACATTTTTCGCTTCTCATATCCAGGAAACTAAGGCAGAGTGGATTTAAGCACGGGAATCAAGCCCCTCTCATTCTAACCCAGGAGAAAAAAGATGACTGCCCATCTCCAAATCACAGCCCTAACCACAGATGACCGGCTCTTTGCTAAGATTCAGCAAAACCTAGAATTGGCTCCACCGGCAATGCAGCAAGCCTGCGCCAATCCTGAAGTCTGCCAAATGGTCATGACCGAACTGCGGTTAGGCGAAGTAGATATTTACCACGCCATCTGGCGAGTTGTTAACCGGCACGCCCCAGAATCACTTGCCCCATCGGTTTGGTTTGGTTGATTGAGGTTTGCTGGGTGCATCTTTATCTTACCCTTTTCGCTGGGAAGCAAAGAGGGCGAAGCATTTGCGAATTCAGATATCGGGCGCAGTCATAAATATCCCCGCGCAAATGCTAGCTGCTGACACAGCCGCTAGCGCACTCCGCGCCGCTTCGCTAACGCTAACGCCCCTACAGTGAATCTCCTGTAGGGGCGAAGCATGAGCGCGACGCGATTTGCAATCAGTAAAAGGATTTCATTCGCTCATGCTTCGCCCTCACGCCTGCGCCTTTTCGCTGGGAAGCAAAGAGGGCGAAGCATTTGCGAATTCAGATATCGGTCGCAATCATAAAGATCCCCGCGCAAATGCTTCGCCCCTACAGTGGACGCCCTCACGCCAGCGCGGACTAAGAGAAAAGCGATGCTTTTGACCCTCCCTACATAATTCGACATAATTCGCTCGACAAACCCGCAGAAGTTCCCTAGGCTAGAAAACATAAACCTTCCCACACAATCTCAAAACATCAGCCAATATGGTCAAAAAATTCGTCCTCTATGGAGCCACCGGCGATCTGAGCGCCCGCCAGATTATGCCCGGATTATATCAGCTCTGGTGCGCCGGCCAACTTCCCCCAGACTTCCAGATTATAGCCCTGGGGCTTGAGGAGTGGTCAACAGAGACTTACCGCACCAAAATTCTCGATTCCATGAAAGCCAAAAAAACTGCCCAAGAAAGCAGCGCTCGTGATTGGGACAAATTTGCCCAGCACATTGTTTACATCCCGTTAAATTTGGAGGCTAATGATGAGTTACCGGCAGTTGCGTGATATAATTGGACAAGACCCGGCAGTTTTTTACCTGTCCCTTCCACCCAAATCATACCCCAGCGCACTCAAAGGGCTGGCAGCAGCCGGATTGCTGGAAAGCCCTAACAATATCGCAGTTATCGAGAAACCTCTCGCCCCGACACTGCCAGAAGGTCAAGCCTTGCAGGAGATCCTCCGGCGAACAGGCAAGGAAAATCGGGTAGAATTAGTCGAGCATTTCAATCTCAAAGAAAGTTTCGCCAATCTGCTTGCATTTCGGCACAACACCCCCTTTGAACCGCTGTTAAGCCGGCGGTTTGTCTCCGAAATCCGCATCTGCGCCCTGGAAAAAATCCCCGTAGGCAAAGAACGGGCTAGTTTCTTTGAGTCTGTGGGTGGATGCCTAAAAGACATGCACAGCCACCTTATCTTGTCCATGCTGCTTCCAATAATCATGGAACTGCCGGCATCCCTGGATATTCAAGAAGTGAGAAAGCAGAAAGAGAGCGCGGCGCTATCCCTGCGGGTAACAGACGCCCAGAAAGCGGTATGGGGGCAATACAGCGGGTATCGGGAAGAGTGCGGAAACCCCAGTTCCCAAACGCCTACTCTAGCCGCCTTTACCCTAGAGTCCACCTTGCCGCGATGGGCAAAAGTCCCCCTTAAAATTATCACCGGCAAAGCATTGCCAGACAAGTACACCGGCGTCGAAATAGTGTTCAAACAGCGAACGGGCGTGCGGGAATTATTTCCCTCAGCCACCCAGCCAGCCCGCTTAGTGTTTCGCCACCACCCCAACGAAGGCATCTGTTTCTATTTTAACGTAAAACAGCCCGGATCAGGCATACAACTTGAGCCGGTGAAGATGGAATTCACCTATCAAAGTGCCTTCCACCAACTCAACCAACCCGCCTACGTCAAATTGCTGTCGGATATCTTACTTGCAGGAGATAAATCCAGCTTTTCTGGCGCAGTAGAAGCTATTCAAGCCTTGCGAGTGGCAGAGATTCTGGAAGCGAGGCGGGAGTCTTCTCCAATCAACTACCAGATGGGCACCTTCCCGGTACAAGCCAAAGACTGGCTGCCGGTAGAGGCGCGGGGATGGCTGTAGCCGGCGATAGCTCGGCGGGGGTTGAGAAACCGGGTTTCTCGCCCGAACTATCGGGAACGGATGCAAAGTTTATCGCAGAAACCCGGTTTCTAGTCTCGGCGGGGGGTCAGAAACCGGGTTTCTAGCCCGAACTATCGGGAACGGATGCTTCATGTGATCGCAGAAACCCG
>JALOOK010000488.1 GCA_025454445.1 Oscillatoria sp. Prado101
AAAATTTCCCGGAATTAATCCCCCTCTGACCGGCTGCGGGCACAAAAACTGCGGCTTAGCAGGCATTGAGCCCCTCAATGCCCTCCCCTTCCCGTGGCGCAGTTCTAGCCCTTTCCCACCCCCGGGCCAAAAACCCCCGGCTGGCTTTTGCCGAAATTCCGGGCGTCACTGAGAGTTTGGAACGGCAACAGCCTGTCAGGAGCGCGGCGCAGTCAAAGGCTTTCCCTGGGAGCATCCCATTTTTGTCCCCCCTCACCCCCAACCCCTCTCCGAGTGGGAAAGAGGGGATAATTATTGATTTTTACCCTCTCTGTTGATAGGAGAGAGGGAGAACGGGGGGTGAGGGGAAAAATCTTTGCCAAAATCCCATACTCCCCTTTCCTTTCCCTGTGAGGTTGCCAGCGGTGAGACTGAGACGCTGCCAGCCCCTGTGAGCCGTTGCTTGCCTAACGAGGTTGGGGTCAAATGCCTGTCGCTGCCAAAACAAGTGCGGGCAATCCTGTATCCGAGCTAGGCGGCGCTGGCATGTAGGGGCTTTCGCATGAGCGCGACTGTTTGTGCAATCTGTGAAAGGATTACATCCGCTCATGCGAAAGCCAAACCCCAAGCGCTACCAGCAGACAAACCCAAAAACCTATCGCCAAAAGGGGCATAGGGTGGGGGAAGACCCCACATCAATTCGCCAACAGCTTCTTTTGTAATTGCGGGAGTTCTTCTCCCAGTAGCTCTAGAGAACCTAGGATTAAATTTCATCTCTTGAGCTTTAATTCTGATTCACGAGACTGGATTGCCCGGATGGCAGCCTCGGTTGCTGCCCGCAAGAACTGGAACACAAAAAAGTCCTTGCCCACCAATCTTTAATTACAATACCAATTTTTGCCCTGATTGGGGTCAATCGACCGGATGGCATAATTTGCCGCAGAAAAAAACACCACTCCAAGAACAAACCGGCACCCGCCGCCGCTGCCGGTGCCTCAAAAAGCCTGCGCCGGCGGCGCAACGGTTGCCCGTATGACAATTTCAGTTCTCTTTTAAGATTGAGGAGAGTGCCGGTTGAACCGCTTGACTAGCGACACCGGCACCCAAACCAGCTGTTTTCGATCACTCACCCGCTCAATGTTGCGCAAACTGATAACTCTGTTCATGGTTGTGGCGCTCTCGTACACAACCGTTGCCTGCGGCGGGCCTTCCGCTGTCCAGTCTACCAATCCCACCTCCAGCACTCAACGTGCTCAAACTCGGCTGGCCGATGGCCAGTATCCCGTGCAGCAGGCCACTTATAATGACGCCAATGGCGAATACAGCCTGTTTTTGCTCAACACCTCTGCGCCGGTGTTTAACACGGCGGACTTGCAGATGGCTCGCCTGACTGACCAAGAAATTTCAGCGGGCCAAAAGAGTTATTTGAAGGTGGAGGGCGGCAAAGCATCCCTGCACCTGAGCGAAGATTTCAAGATTGAGTACGTCCACGCGGTGACGGAAACCCGCACCAACCCGCAAACGGGCCAGCCGCAAACGGTGATCGTCCGCCAGGAATCAAACTTTTGGGCACCCTTTGCCGGTGCGCTAGCGGGACAGGCGATTGGCAGCATGCTGTTTACCCCCCGCTACTATGTGCCGCCGGTGTACCAGCCCGGTTTGCCGCTCACCGGCTATGGTGGGTATGGCAGTACCTACAGCCAAGCGGTTCAGAGCTACCAAACCCGCTACCAAGCGCCGCCAGTGGCTGAGCGAAATCGCACCCAGCTGCGCACGACCGGTCGGATCAGTTCGCCCCAGACGGGAATCTCTCGCCCTTCTTCTGGGACTTCCTCCGGCGACAAAGCCACCGGCTCGGGTTTCGGCACCAGTACCTTGAAACCCTCTGGCCAATCCAGCCCTGCCGGCACTAAGCCCCGCAGCGGCAGTTTTGGCAGTGGGCGCTCCTCTCGCCCTTCTGGGTTTGGTAGCGGCAGACGCCGGTAACTCCTGCCGGCTTTCAGGCGCACTCTGCTTTCTGGATTTCCCCGTCCGAGCTATCTTTTTGGCGGGGAGCCGGTTTGGCCACACCCGCCACTGGCTGCACGCACTTGACGCAACACATTTTATAGCGTTTTTCGTCCTTTGTGAGGTACTGAGAAACCCGGTTTCTTTAAGAAACTGGGTTTCTGGCCTGTACTGTTGCCGGCAGGGAATGCGTTTACAATAAGGATTTTGTTTAGAAACCGCGCCCGACTCGCCTGTTCGCCAAAGGAAGAAAAGAGAGTGTCTCGCACAAATATTTTCTAACTGCTATAGGTAAGGCCAAACTTTACTGTCAAAAAATCAGCTGCAAAGAATGCCTTGACAGAGTAGAATAGTAGATGCTATAATCAGCAAAAAACCGATGTTATATCCTCCTTTACAAGCGGTGGCCTAAAAAAGATTGCGAACAGGCGAGCGCAACTTTTGCTTTCACCGGCTTTTGGTAGAAGCTAGCCTTCCTGTCTCTCTTCTTGGCGACCTTGGCTGGCTGAGCGGTAAAAAAAATCCCTAGCGGGACGGCCAAAAAGATACGGCTCGACAAATGATTGAATCCTGCCTATAATATTTGAGGAGAAAGTAACAGCAGGTCGTGGGCGCGATCGAAAAGCGGGTTTTAGCTCTGGAAATAGAGAGCGTTCCGCAGATGCGCGTTCAGATTTGACCGCACTCTTTCCGCAGACAGCTCAAGGGCGGTGCGCCGAAAGTACAGGAGCCACTGACTGCTGGGAACAATTGCAGTATTCCAAGCGCGACAAAGTTGTGATAGAGGTAGAAGTCCACAAGATACTGCGCACTTTCTTGCGCTCAGCCGGCGAGCCAATGTGGCCACACCATTTGACGATGGCGCGGCTGGTGGCTAGGGCGTTGCGGCTGGAGCGCAGCGCTCTGATGCAGACGGGCGTTTCGCCCACAGCAGCCGGCGGGCGGTATCGGCTGAGCTATTTGATGCCGCTGCTGATGTGGCCAAACCGGGCGGTGCTGGTGGCGGCTGAGGAGGTGCAGCAGCGCTTGCTGAATGTGGAAATTCCCCAGCTGCAGCAGTGGCTTGACAAGCCCAAGGCCATCCGCACCGGCTCGCGCTGGCCTTCGGAGGGGTTCCAGGGGCTGCTGCTGACTTCGCCGGAAGCTTGGCTGAAAGACCGGCTGGAAGGTGGGGGCGGGTTTCCAGCTGGGGTGGTGACTGTGGTGGATGGGGCGGACGATCTGGAGGAGTGGGCGGAACGCCTGCTGAGTGCCGGTATTCACCCAGTTGACTGGAATCAGCTGATGCTGGCCCGCCCGGAGAGGGCGGAGGCGATCCGGGACGCCCGCGTGCGCCTGACGCGGGCGGTGTTCCAGCATCCCGCCAATCCTTATGAGTGCTGTTTGATGGAGGCTGAGGAGCGAGAGATTTTGACCGGCCTTTTCCGGGCGCTGCAACCGAGTTCATCAGTGGAGGGAGAGGCGGGTGGGGAATTCCGCCCGGATAGCAGTTGGGGGCTGCCGGCTGCCTGGTGCGGCTTTTGGCAGCGCTGGCAAACCAATGGCCAGTTGCTGTGGGCGGAAATCGCCCGCCGCCAGGGGCTGTTTTCTCTGTACTGCAGTCCGGTGGAGGTGGCTGAGGCGCTCAGCCCTGTATGGCCACAGCAGCCGGTGGTGCTGATTGGGGCGGCAATGGATTTGCAGGTGGAGGCGCAGATTTACCGCCAGCGGCTGGGGCTGGGAGATTTAACCTGCCTGAAGTTCTCGCCGGCGAGGCAAAATGAGTTAATTCAGCTGTATTTGCCCGACCGGCTGCCTTTGCCCAACACGCCGCAGTTTCAAGATGCCCTGATGCGGGAATTTCGGGCGCTGCTGGGTGCCGGCGATCTGGAAAGCGGACTGACGGTTCTGATTGTGGGGGATGTGCCGCTGAAGGCTCGTGCGGGTGCGGCTCTGGCGGCTGAGTTCGGATCGCGGGTTCAGGTGGAGAGGACTTGTCTGG
>JALOOK010000063.1 GCA_025454445.1 Oscillatoria sp. Prado101
AAGTAGGAACTTTTTGGGTTAAAGCCCTAGTAGGAACTTTTTGGGCTAAAGCCCAACTACGAACCTTTTGGGCTAAAGCCCAAGTAGGAACTTTTTGGGCTAAAGCCCAACTACGAACCTTTTGGGCTAAAGCCCAAGTAGGAACTTTTTGGGCTGAAGCCCAACTACGAACCTTTTGGGCTGAAGCCCAACTACAAACAGTTCGCCGGCTTTATCAAACAATAGTGCCGTCGGCAAAGAATATCTGGAACTCCTCAAATGACAGGTCAATAAACCCATCGTTATTCCTGTCCCTGGAACCGGCAGGCCCATCTACGCCCCAGGGATTAAACACGACAATTCGCTCAGCGTTCGAGTCAGTTACATAAACATCTGTAACTGCATACGGGTGATTTGCCAATATCAAACCGGCTGAACTAGCCGCACTTTCTCTGTCAGTAGATGCCGCTACAAATCTGCCTTCGTCAAAAGCTTGGTTTATCCGCTCAAACGTCAAGTCCGCAAAGGTGCCGGTGGCGCGGTTATCTCCATCCTTAAACACCTCCGCCTTGCGGGAAGTTAGCTGCGAAAGCGCTTCAGAAACATCACCACCTCGGGAAATCAATTTATAGCCATTTGTCGCGTCACCTTGTTGCCACTGCTGCCACGCCGCGTAAGCTTTTTCCAGCAGTGTTATCCAAATGGGCCGGTTATTCGGGTTGCTGGGAACTTCCAGATTTTTGTCGGCAGCGCCGTATATTTCGCCAGCGTACACTGCAACATCCTGATTCACTGTCACCCACTGTTCAGCGCCGTTTTCGTAGAAGCGCACGCCGTAGGTTCCGTCACCGTTATCAAAGATTGCACCGGCAATCGCCTGACTCGATTTTCCGGGATTGTTCCCCGCCACCGGCCTGAAGGTTGCGCCAACAGCAGCAATCAAAAAGCTGTCCGCAAACTGGTTTTGACTCACTTGCGAAATTTGCGGCGAGTTACTGCTGCCATACAGCTGTCCTGTTAGCCGCTGAAGTTCCAAGTTGAAAATCCTGGAATTACCACTGCCGTCTGTCGCCGTGTACGAAGGATTGTAAGGCTGTACAATCCCGCGAAACCAGCGGTCAACAATCTCCTTAAACGGAGCTGTTTTTACTGTTCCTAGACTGTTCGCTATCTGGCAGGCATCCTGAACAACCTGTTCCGAAATGAACGCTACATAGGGCGGTAAATAAAACTGCTTCTGATTCTGCACTAAGGCTTTAAAATCCTGCAACTCGGCTTTTGTGACGATATCATTGTCTGTGGATCTGTCAAATATCTGTAACATGTCGTTGCGGCTTAATTGCCCATCTACAGACAGCGTGAGGGCGTCTGTTCGCACTTGTTCATCTTCCAAGCTGTTCAAGTCGAGGGTTGGGTCTGACAGCGGTGTCGAAACCAGACGGGCGTTCAAAGTGTAACTTCCTGTGGTGTCTTCATTAAAGCTAGTCACGCGCACGATATAATTAGTTCCAGCATCTGCAGTGAAGGTCACGGCAGAGTTGAGGTCGCCCCGCGCCCGGCCAAAATCCTTGGTTTCGGCGACCGGCATGCCGGTGAGAGCGTCTATCACTTGCAGATAAGTTTCAAACTGCCCGGAATTGGCGCTGATTTGCACAATTTGACCGGCAGAAACTCCCGTCAGCCGGTAGTCATCGCTGTAGGTTCCTAAACGTGTGGGGTTGTGCAAGTCTGTGGTGGCGAGGGCGTTGCTGAGGGAGGAGGAGACGGCGAGGGAAGCAACGATGGGGTTTGACGCATCTGCAGTCAGGGTGAAATTGCCGGTGGCGGCAAATTTAGCCGGATCGCTGGTCACGCGAATTGCATATCGCACGCCTTGCTGCGCGGTAAAATTGAGTGCGGAATTGCTGTCGCTGCCGGTGGGTATGGCTTCTCCTGTGAGGGCGTCCAACAGTTCCAGGCGGGGGCTGAATTGGGTTGAAGTGAGGGTGACTTGCACCTGCTGACCGGCAGTCACGTCATCCAGGATGTAGTCTTTGGCGAAAGTCCCCTCTTGCTGGGGGTTAATTTTGTCTTGAAATGACAACTTGCTATTAATTGTGATCTCGCCCTGGATGAAGTCAGCCACTTCGCTGCCGGTTAGGAAGCTGCCGTTTTTTAGGGTGCGGCGCGGCTCCCTGATTCCAGTGGTAATATAGTGTTTGTAGGCTCGCTCGAAGTTGAAACCGGCTGCCTGCAAGTCGGGGCTTGACTCTAAGTACGATCTGACATTAAAATTTTCTTTGGAGGCGCGTCCTTCTTTGATGCCGGTGCTTTCAAAGTGTTCTAGCAGCTGCCGGTTGTTGAGGCGGGCAGCCCGCAAGTCCGGATTGGCATTCCGGTAAAACTGAACATCAAAAGCAGGGGAAAAGGGGCGACTTTCCTCCAGACCGGTATTTTCCAGGTGTTCTAACAGCTGCCGGCCTTTCAAACCGGCAGCCAACAAGTCTGGATTGTTGGCGAGATAGTAATTTGGGTCATAGAAAGGTGATAATTTGCGCTGTTCAGCTAAGCCGAATTGCAGCAGGTGGTCGTAGGCGTGCTCCAGGTTGCCCTGAAAGGCTTGCTGCAAGTCGGGGTTGATTTCTAAATAATATTCTAAATCGATAAAGGGTGAAAATTTCCGTCCTTCCTGCAAGCCCTTGTTTTGCAAGTGCTCGAAGAGCTGTTTGTTGGTGGTCAAGCCGGCGGCTTTCAGGTCGGGGTTGGCTTGCCGGTAGAAGTTGAGGTTGATGAGCGGGGAGAAGGGACGCCCTTCGTTGAGGCCAAACTGCTGGAAGTGGAGCCACAGTTGTTGGTCAGTTGTCAGACCGGCTGCTGCTAAGTCTGGGTTGGCTTGCCGGTAGTAATTGACATCGAATAAGTCTTTGGCCACAGGTTGTTGCTGCTAGATTAGGGAGATATGTAATATTATTTTAACGTGCCGGTGGTGAGTCGTAGCGTTACTGCGTAACGCACCTACAGCGAACTTTTTCACAGTTTAAGCTGTTAGGCTAATAATGCTGCTTGCCCCTTGAAAGTCGGCGGAGCCGACAGCTCGGCGTTCCCAGGCTCCGCCTGGGAACGAGGGGATAGACGGAATATCAAGAAAGCAGGTTTCTTTAAGATTCGCTTTCTTTGGGTGCGTGCCGGTTTAGCAGGCACCTCAATTCTAAAGGGTTGAGAGGATTTCGTCGTCAGTGGACAAGTCCACTTCGGCGCTGTCCCGACCGGCAGCCAGGTAATCGTTCTGGAATGAGTCTTTCAGCCCAGAAACCAGGTCAAATTCTGGCGTCCAGTTCAGTTCAGTCATGGCTTTGCGGACATCGGCAAAGAAGTGCTGCACTCGCATCGGGAAAGCTTTGCGCTTGCCAAAGTCAAATTTCTTGGGGTCGTAATGCACGATTTGCACCGAGTCGGGGGATTTGCCGGCGGCGGCGGCGCAGGCGCGGGCCAATCCGTCGAAGGTGACGAAGCGCTCGCCGGATACATTATATATCTGACCGATTGCTTTTTCGTTGCCGATCGCGGCGGCCATCGCACTTGCCAAATCTTTGCAGTGACCCAGCTGCGTGAAGTGCAGTCCGTTTCCGGGGATGGGAATCGGGCGATCCCGAACAATCCGGTCGAAAAACCACGCTTCTAAATCGTTGTAGTTTTGCGGGCCATAGATATAAGTGGGGCGAATTGCGGTAAAGGGCAATCCCTGTTCTGCTAAGTAAGCTTCCGTTTCGTATTTGCCCTTGTGCCGGCTTTTGGGGTCAACCGGATCGCCCTCAATATGGGGCATTTGGTCAGATTTCAGGTAGACGCCGGCGGAACTCATATATATAAAGTGCCGCACCCGACCTTTAAATATCTCAGCCAGGGGTTTGGTGTCGCTCAGTTCGCGGCCATTGTTGTCATAAATGGCGTCAAATTCTTCCCCTGCTAACTTTTCTTTCAGTTGGGCGGCGTCGGTGCGGTCGCCGTGAATTTGCTTGACTCCTTCTGCCGGGGCCGGTTTGTTGCCGCGATTGAAGAGCACGACTTCGTGCCCTTGTTCCACCAGTATTTTTGTCAGATACACTCCGATAAACCGAGTGCCGCCCATCATTAAGATTCGCATTTTTCTTCTACCTCGCTATTGGCCCTTAGAGTCCACTATGATAAATTTTCAGCTGAGTCACGGCAATTTTACCAGAAAAGCAGACATCCGCATCGGTGCCGGCTGCCCGCAGGCGTTTAGCTTAGCCCAAAAAAGTTCGTAGTTGGGCTTCAGCCCAAAAGTTCGTAGTTGGGCTTCAGCCCAAAAAAGTTCGTAGTTGGGCTTCAGCCCAACCGGCTCGCCGGCGGTGGCGCGATGGCCACATCCCGACCGCTCCTCTTTGGGTGCGACGAGGATGCCGGTGCCGTTGAGGGCTTTGTGCAGCGCCCGAATGCCGGGGGCGTCGGTGCCGTCGTCATTGGTTAATATTAGTGTCATCTGTCCTTCTGTCAGTCAGTCCTAGATCGCAGCACCAACTTTCCAGCATATCTTCAATTCCCTGGCGCTGCACGCCACCCCGCCAATATGTAAAATTTTGTAACAATTCGGTTCGCACTTCGTTTTTATGAGAGAACATATTAAAATAATTGGTTGTAATATCAGGTGCGAACCAGGAGAAGAACTGATGTATGTCTATGCTACGCCTGAGTGCAAACGGAAGGCAAAGCAGTACAATGTAGAGGACGTGGTTGAGAACCTCAGTAAGGATGCGGACGCCCTGTCACGCTTCAGGAGGTTTTCTCATGTCTACTTAAAAAAGAGAGTGGACAGAAATCTCAGACTGATTGCCAAGCTTGTGGAAATATCGGAGCGCGATCGGGTGCTGTGTTTGCTCGATATTCTCAAACGCGGAGATGCAGAATATGAAAAAGACTTCTGCTTTGAACCAGAAAGCTTTGGCGAGAAGCGCTTAGATCCTTTGCTGGATATAGAACAGCTGCGGGAGTGGCTGAATGAACAGCAAAATTTGCCAGAGGTTTCGGAGAGCGAAGCCCCGCAGATTCCAGAGGAGTTACGTCTTTGGCTAGAGCGGCCAGAGTGGGGGCTGGATGCCCAAGAACTTGTGATCTGTGAGAGCGAGGAATGGGTTCGCCGCTTTAAGCAGGACACAATCAAACTGGACTGGTATTTCTACTGGGAGATTGTTTTCAATATCATTGAAAATGGCAGCAGTGAGAGCCTGGAATTGGCAGTGGAGGAAACTGAGTGGCGGGGAGTGAAGCTGTGCGGAAATATCGGCGGGCTGTATGTGCTGTTCAGCCGTATGGAAACAGCAAAAACGGCGGACAGAGGGGCGCGGCTAGTCATCTTTCTGCTGGCTCCATTTAATCGCAAACCCGCGCCAGAAGAAATAGAGAAAGTCAGGCGGGAAACCAATCTTTTTGAATTAGATGGCAGCCAGCTGTCGGGAGCGATGGCGCTGAAAGATTTGGCCCCCTATGCCCGACGTTCCTATCCGGGATATATCCTTTACGATAACTACAGCTGGCGTGAAATCGAGTGCGATGACGATGCAAATATAGCGCTGTCAGCTGAAGAGGAGCAAATTCTACTGTCCGTGTCAGCGCCGGGAAAAAAATCCCTGCCAATCTTTATTAATGGACGCGCCGGCAGCGGCAAGTCTACAATTCTGTTTTACCTGTTTGCGGACTACTGCAACCGCCACCAGAAGTATTGCCAGCTGCAGGGAAAGAGCTTCGGGGAGAAACCTCACCCTCTGTTCCTCACTTACAGCAAAAGCCTGCTAGATGTTGCGCAGAATGTGGTGCGCCGAATTGTAGTGTCCCATCACAAGTTTGTGGCAAACAGGACTGAAAAGATCGAGAATCTGTCCGCTGATGACTTGCAGCCTCTCTTCAAGACATTTCGCGATTTTATACTAGACCTGCTGCAACTCGCCGATCGCGATCGCTTCCAGCCAGACAAGGAAATTACATTTTATCACTTCCGGGAGCTTTACAAGAAGTGCAAGCTGCCAGAAGCGAGAGATAGGGATTGCCCTCCTGAACTCTGCTGGCACATCATCAAAACCTTCATCAAAGGGTACGACCTCGAAGAGGAAGTAGATCCGGACTACTACCGGGCGTTTGTGCCCATAAGAGAGCGCACTGTAGATACGGTGCTGTTCCAAAAGATTTATGAAACCATTTGGGAGAAGTGGTACAAAAATCTGACAGCTGAGGATGGCGAAGGCTACTGGGACGATCAGGACTTGGTGAGAAAAGTGCTAAAATCCGGGCGTTTCCCTCACGACTACACCGCCATCTTCTGCGACGAAGCTCAGGACTTCACGAGTTTGGAGCTAAAGTTAATCCGACAGCTGTCAGTTTTCTCCCAGTATGACTTTGGATACCAGCCGGTGCCCAGTTTGCCTTTTGCATTTGCGGGCGATCCGTTCCAAACTTTAAACCCAACGGGATTCCGCTGGGAAAGAGTTGGGTCCTCCTTCTACAGCGAAGTGATCGCCAACCCCAGCAGTGGCAAAAAGCTGGATATCGAAATGAACTTTCAGGAGCTAGAATTAAACTACCGCTCCAGTCGCCCGATCGTTCGATTCACAAATTTGATCCAGCTGTGGCGTTGCGTTCGCTTTGGGCTAAAAGACCTCAAACCCCAGAAACCCTGGCAGAAAAAAGACAGTTCCCTGGAGCCGCAAAAGTTTATCTTGGGCGAAAACCTCTCCCTGGAAAGGCTGAAACACCACATCCAAAAAAAGCCCATTTTTCTTATACCTTGTGAGGCGGGCGGCGAAATCGAATACATCCGCAATGACGAGGTTATGCGTGAGATATTCCCAGACGTGACAGAGGACAATCCGCCTGAGAACCTGTACAGCGCTATCAAAGCAAAAGGACTGGAGTTTCCTCTGGTTATCCTCTACAAGTTTGGAGACGAATTGCACAAAAGATACAGCCACAAGGTGGTTTGGCATAGTGCCGGCGATCGCCCAGACCATTTAGTGGGGCTGGAATACTTTTTCAACAAGCTGTATGTGGCTGCCAGCCGCGCTATGTCAGACTTGTTTGTGATAGACTCAAAAGAAGGAGATCGCATACTTTGGCAGTACGCCGGCGACTCCGAGATAGAGCGATTTTTGCAGCTGGCGGCGGGTGGCGCAAGCTGGCAAGACCTTGTGGGAACTCTCGCCCTTGGTGAAGATATAGCGGCGCTGGATAAAGACAACCGGCAGTCTCAAGCTGAGCAGTTGAAAAAGCGGGGGATGCAGGAAAAAGACCCGCAATACTTGCGAGCAGCTGCTAAATTCTACAGAGCGCTTGGGTTCGCAGAAGAAGCCAAAGGCTGCACGGCGTTCGCCTTTAAATTTGATCGTAAATATCGGGAAGCCGGTCAGCTTTTCCTGGAACTCGGAGAAAAAGAGCCGGCTTGGGAATGCTTCTGGGATGGACTGTGCTGGCAAAATTTGCTAGAATGGTATTCGGCATCTTCCGAGGGCAAGAGAGAATATCGCCCCCTGGTCGAGTTCATGGCTGAAACCCCGAAAACCCCAGAGGGCATTAACGCTTTTACGGAATTCCTGGAAACCCTCGAACTCGAACAGCTCAAACAGAATCGCATGCGCCAGCAATGGCAGGAAGCCGTGCGAGAGTATGCCGGTCAAATCCAAGGTTTGACTAGCTTCCAGCAAGTTCACCGGCAAGACTGGCTGCGGTTTGGGGAAATAGTGGAAAAGTTGGCAGACGCTAGCTATAATGGAATGCGCGAGCTAGCGGGAGACTGTTTCTTCCGCACCGGCACCCGCGAGAAACTGGAACGCGCTCTGGAGTGCTGGGAAGCTTGCGAGGCAACTCAAAAGCACGAGTATTCCTTGGCGAAAGCTGAGTTAAATAAACTGCTTCTAGAGCGCCTGGAATATTTGGAAAAGGCAAAGGACTTCCAGCGCCTGCTGGGAGAGTGGGAGCGTGCCGGCAAACCCGTCACCCCGCTGTGGTCAAAATATGTTGAGCCAATTCTGGATAGCCAGAAGCGGTACGCGGATCTGGCTGAGTTTTTAATTCGCGGTAAGCAGTGGCTAAAAGCCATAAAAGTCCTGGAAAAACAACCGTTACCAGCAAGTTTTGGTTTTTATGTCGTGCGGGAACTGGCTGGCTCCAACCTAGCTTTTATGGAGGATATGTGCCGGCGCTACGAGATATTCATCAGCACCCATGTGCTCTCAAATCCCAACTGGAAGAAGCACGTTTCCGCGCAGGAATTGGGAGCGGCACTGGAGATAGTCGGCGAAATTGTAGTCACCTTAAGTTTTTACGAAGGATTCACTAACAGCCGCAACAAAATACTGAAACAATGGGCCCGTGAGCGATGGCTAAATCTCAAGAGAAAGCAGGCTGATTATCACCAGAATCTAGGAGAAACGAACAGAGCGGAAGAAATTCGGGAGGAAATTCGCCGCAAGTCAAATAAGTGGCGAATTTAGACCGCCCGACTCATTTGCAGTATTCCCTTCGAGTTTCAAACTCCTTGAAACCGGGCGGATAAGCGGAAAGCCCTAGGGCGCTGGACATTCCTGCGATCGAGAACCCGGCACCCCAACCCCCTCCCCGTTTACGGGGAGGGGGAGCAAGAGGGGATTACCCTCCTTCCCTGGCTCCTCAGGGGAGATGCCCAAAAGGAGGCTACGGATATATCTCGCAGGACAGGCGAGACGCCTGTCCCAATCTGTCCCAATCTCCTTGAGAGCGAGCGAGATGACATTTTTGCCAACAGCTGTTAATATACTGCTGAATGCCAAAAAAAGGAAACGTTTCGTTTCCCCCGCCCACCAGCGAGCAGCAAAGATAAACAACCCAGTTCAGCCCAATGACGTTCCTAGATTACACCCCAGAAACCCTCCTCGAACAACTGCCCGATCTGAGTGACGAGCAGCTGAAACGGGAGTATTTGAATTCCATGAAATGGACAGAACCCCTAGCGCAGATGTTGGCGCGTGTCGGTTCGGAAGACCAAGCCCTGCGAGCGATAAAATTAGCCTTAGAAGTGGACTGGCTACTGGGCGCAAAGCTAGCAGGAGCAGTCAAACCGGAATTTCAGGCGAAAACAGTAGCGCTAGTTGCTAATTTAGACATTCCCCAACACCTGAAGCTTAAACTGTTAGGACTCACCGGTTCTGACAGCGCCATCTCACCCGTGGCGCAAGCTTTGAGCGCGGAAGACTACGATATTCGTTCCAGCGCTGTCGAGGCATTGGGGGAAATTGGATCGGAGGCGGCTGCGAGCCGGCTGCTGCAGGTTTTGGACTCGGAAAATTCAGGAATTCGCCAGAGCGCTTTCGAGGCGTTAGGGGAAATTGCCTCGCCAGCAACAGAGCCGCTATTGCTGCTCGCCCTCAACGACGAAGATGTGGCAATCAGCGCACTGCTGGCGCTGGTGAAAATCAGCCCAGAAGCCGGCGCAACCGGATTGCGGCAAGTTTTAAACCATCCAGCAGAAACGGTTCGCAAAGAGGCGAAAAACCTCTTAACCGGCGGCGAAGAAATCAGCTCTCAGGCGTGGGTGGCGACGCTCGTGCGAGCGCTGAAAGATAGGGATTCAGAAGTTCGCATTTATGGGGCGACTGGGCTGCACGAAATCGGCTACACCTTGCGGAAAACCGGCGACTCCTCTGCAGTGGAACCCCTGATTGAAGCTTTGGGCGACGAAAACCCAGAAGTTCGCCGGTGGGCGGCTGTAGCCTTAGGGCGAACCGGCACCCAAACTGCAGTGCCCGCGCTCATGGAAGCCCTCAGCGATGAAAACCCCAAAGTTCGCAGCTCCGCTGCTAGTGCGCTGTACGAAATCGGCTCGGCAGCCGCCGCACCGGCGCTCACCCAAGCCCTGAACGATACCGAGCGTTTGGTTCGCGCTTCCGCAGCAGAAGCCCTCGGCAAAATTGGCTCCGAATCAGCCGTACCCGATCTAGTGCGAGCCTTAAATGATGAGAACCATACCGTTCGCGAGAGCGCAGCTTCTGGGCTGGGAAAAATCGGCACTCAAGCTGCAGTCGAGGCGCTGATTCAAGCCCTCAGAGATCGAAACCCTCACGTTCGCGCCAGCGCTGCAGTAGCCTTAGGAGAAACCGGAGCGGAAGCTTCAGTGCCGGCACTCTTAGAAGCCCTGAAAGACAGAGACTCTCAAGTTCGCGACAGCGCCGCAGTGGCATTAGGAAACATCGGCTCCTCAGAAGCAGTGCCTGCGCTCGTGCAAACCTTCCTCGACGATATCGCTCTCGACTCAGGCTGCGATTTTAAAGTTCGCTCCGAAGCCGCAAAAGCCTTAGGAAAAATCGGCTCGGAAACCGCAGTAGCAGAACTCGTGCAAGCCCTGAACAACCCAGACGCTTTAGTTCGCGAAATCGCTGCCTATGCCCTGAGGAAAACCGCCACGCTGGCTGCAGCGCCGGCACTCCTGCAAGCCATGAAAGATGAAGACTACCACGTTCGCGCCAGCGCTGCAGTAGCCTTAGGGAATATCGGCTCAGAAACCGCAGTGCCGGCGCTGATTGAAGCATTCAAAGACGAAAAATGGATGGTTTGTGAAGACGCCGCCGAAGCCGTGGGGAAAATCGGCGCTAAATCCGCAGTGCCGGCACTGCAGAAACTTTTGAATGATGACTCCCCCGAACTTCGCCGCAAGGCGGCTGAAGCCTTAGGGAAAATCGGTTCCGAAACCGCACTTCCCGCCCTGCTAGAAGCGCTGAGCGACGAACACTATAAGGTGCGCCAAGAAGCCGCCGAAGCCTTACAGAAAATTGGCTCCTCAGCAGCTGTAGAAAAACTCCTGCAAGCTTTGCGCCATCACAATTCCAGGGTTCGCTGGAAAGCTGCCGAAGCCTTAGGCGAAATTAGCTCCCTTTCCGCCGTGCCGGCACTGCTGAAAGCCCTCAGCGATGACGACTCTGACGTTTGCCGCAGCGCTGCTAAAGCCCTAGGTAAAATCGGCAGCCCTGAAGCTCTACCCAGTCTATCTCCACTCCTGCGCCGTGAAAACCGATTTGTAATTTCCGCCGCCATCGATGCTATCTCGGCGATTCAAGAGCGTTGCGGTTATTACAATAGGGCACTTGTATGAACCGCCGCAGCTCCGGTTACGCCCAGTTTTAGAATAGACTTATTGCCAAAATCAGTTTGTCGTGGGGACTTTAGTCCCCAAACCCCTGCAGGCATTCTTGCGTCCGCTCCCTGCTACCAACGAATCTTGAGGACTTTTGCAAGAGATATAATCGGAACCGGCTCTCCCAATGTAATCTCAAAATGTTATTGACAAAAGGCCGGAAAACTGCTATAATTTATCTCCCCCCCACAATCCCCTCCCTCCCTTCCCAAAACTCAAAACTTTGGTTAGAATACCAGTAAGGAGAAAGCCCCTGACATGACAGAACAGCGCGACACCGATTCACCCCCAGCTGATTCCGGACAAATGGACAAACCGACTCAGCCCCAGACAGCTGATTCAAAAGATAATTCCCCCGCCACCCGCATTGTCGGCATCTGGAAAAACGCAACCGCACGCTTGCAGCAACTCACGCCCCCAGCGCAAGTGGGGCAAACAGTTGTAAACTGGTTTAGCGTTAGCGAAGATCGGGTTGCCGAGATTTTGGAAACCATTCGAGCGCAACTGCCCACCACCGAAGCCCTCCTCCTCGGCAAACCCCAAGCCGGCAAAAGTTCAATTGTGCGGGGAATGACAGGAGTTTCTCCAGAAATTGTCGGTCAGGGATTTCGCCCCCACACCCAACATACCGAGCGCTACGCCTATCCGTCAAAAGACCTGCCCCTGCTAATTTTCACCGATACCGTCGGACTGGGAGATATCAGTCAGGACACTCAGACCATTATACAGGAACTGGCGGTAGATTTGCAACAGCCAACTCGCTGCGCCAGAGTCCTGATACTCACCGTCAAAATCACTGATTTCGCCACCGGCACCCTGCGACAAAT
>JALOOK010000489.1 GCA_025454445.1 Oscillatoria sp. Prado101
TCGCTTCTTTCGACTGTTCCAAACTGAATTGGAGTTTCAGACCCCGCTTCAATAATAACTCAAATTTTTCCTCTTGCTCCAGATTGTTGACATCGATGCCAAACATCTGACATATACTTGCCAATCTCTTGGTTATAGTTGTGGCTTCTGTCATAGCTGCATACCGCTAAAAAACATTTAAATTAACGTCTATAGCAGTATTCACGCTCGGTGAGGACATTAATCTCCAGGCGCATGGCCCCAGGCGCAGAGGGAAGACTCACAGCTTTTACTTGATGCCCAATGCGATGATGCGATCTGGCGATGATGCCCATGTCCGCCCCCTAACTGCCAACTGCTATATACCACCAGCTTAGCCTCAGGAAACCAGGTCAGCACAAACTTCGCAAAATCTTCACACAGGCTTTAACTAAACTTTAAATAATTTCGCCTGAATGATTTAAATTATTACAGATAAACATTGTAAATGTCATCTATCTTTCGGTAGAAAGTGAACTGCGTTACTGACGGGGCGGAGCGGGAAGCCGTGGGGGCTTTCCCAGTTTGAGCCGCAGGGGAGAGAACTACACCGCTACCAATGAAAACTTGGCCTTGGGGCGGGGCTTTTCCGCTAGGGCTAAAGCCCAACTACAAACATTTTCAAGTCAGAGCCTCCAGGACGTCGTTCCCAGCCAGAGGCTGGGAACGAGAGATGAACGAGAGATGAGTGATAAAAAAGTAGAGCCTGCTCAGGAAAGTCCCGCGCCGGCGCACTCACTTACCTTAAGAGTTTTGAGAGATATCCGCTTCCTCTAAAGGCAGGAAAAATATGGTTAGCATGCCTGGAATAGTTAGCAAACATACCAGGATGAAAAAGAGTGGGTAGCCCACTTGTTGCTGGATGTAACCGCTAAAGGAACCCGGAAGCATCAGCCCCAAAGCCATGATGCCGGTGGAAATCGCATAGTGAGATGTTTTGTATTGCCCTCGGGAAATGGTCATTAAATAGACCATAAAAGCGCTGAAGCCCAACCCATACCCGAATTGCTCTAGCGAAACGAGGGGATAGACGAATTCTATCGGGGGCCGGTTGTAAGCCATGTACACATAAAATAAATCCGGCAAATTCAGGGCTAATGCCATAGGCAGAATCGTCTTCTTTAAGCCATACTTGGCAATTAGCACCCCCCCTAAAATACCTCCCGCTATCAGGGATAACACCCCAAAGGTTCCGTAGATTAACCCCACATCCGATGTGCTCAGTCCCAATCCGCCTTTTTCAGCTGCGTTCAAGAGGAAGGGGCTAGCTAATTTCACAAGCATGGCTTCCCCAAACCGGTATAATATGATAAAGGCCAAAATCGCCCAAATACCCTTTTGACTGAAGTAAGACTTTACGATTTCTTCAACAGGAGCTTTTTCTTCAACTTGTTTGGGTTTGACTCCCGAGTCACTGTCAGGAAATGGTAAAATAAATTGGTGGTAGGCAAAAAGCCCACCGAAAATCAAAGCGGTAAGGCCCAGAGCAGCCGTCCAGCTTAAAGGAATGTTGCCCAAGGACAATTCAAGCTGGCCAGCAAAGAAAACTAAAAAGCCAGAACAGAAAATTACAGCTAGCCTGAAAAACACGGAGCGGATGCCGGTGAAAAACGCTTGCTGCTCTGGATTTAATGCCAGCATGTAAAATCCATCGGCTGCAATGTCATAGGTTGCCGAGATGAAGGCACCGACTGAAAAGGCGAGCAGGGAGATAAAAAAGAAATTTGGCAGCTGGAGGGCAAAGGCTGCAAACCCCAAGCAGCAGGTCATGGCCAGCTGGGTGTAAAGTATCCAATTTCTTTTCGTTGAGTAAATATCAACCCAAGGGCTCCAAAACATTTTAATTACCCACGGCAGGTAAATCAGGCTCGTCCAGAACGCTATTTGAGCGTTGTCTATCCCCATTTTGGTATATAAAATAACCGAAACGGTGCTGATAATCACATTGGGGACGCCTTGAGCGAAATACATCGTGGGGACAAAATTCCACGGGTTGCGATATTTAACTTGTTTGAAGAGCATAAAATGCTGAGCGGGGTAAATTGAATGGATTATACCTAGAAATGGGGCTAGATTCAGGATGCGGGAGCCAAAATCCGGAAGGGCGGGTGGGAGAATGCGGTTTTGCACCGGCACCCTCCCGCCCGCTCGTTGCAACTTCCGGTGGCAGTTGAATTGTTACCAGGTTCCGCACCGGCTTAAATGAGGGCCCTCACGGGCGCAGCAGGGGAAAGCCGGCAGGGGGTTCGCCCTCATCTGGGCTCAATGGCGACTTTGATCACCTGGCGCGAGCTCATATCCTGAAAGACTTGCGGCAAATCTTTCAGTGGCCGGTGGGAGCTAACCAGCAATTCAAACGGCACAGTACGGCTGGCGAGCAGTGACAGGGCTGAGCGCACATACTGGGGGGTGTTGTGAAAGACGCCTTTGAGTGTGAGCTCGCTGTAGTGCAGCTGTTCTGTGTGGACGGTGATCGTGCTGTCCCTCGGGCAGCCGCCAAATAGGTTGACAGTGCCGCCCGGACGAGCGCAGGCAATGGCGGTTTCCCACGCTGAGGGGACGCCGGTGGCTTCGATGACGATATCGGCTCCCCATCCATCCGTTAAGTCTCTCACGATATCGGTAATCTCTGCCGAGACGCGCCCCGCTCTCTCATCAGGCGATTGGAGTAATTTGTCGTGAGCTTTTAATTGATGGTAATTAAACGTGTGAGATGCTCCCAGTTGCTGGCCAATCAGCAACCTTTGGTCGCTGCCGCCGAACAGGAACACTTCTGCCTGTAACTGGTGCGCCAGTACGGCCACAAACATCAGGCCAATCGCCCCATCCCCCAGCACGACGGCGCGATCTCCGGGTTTGACGTTGGAGCGGGCGGCTCCGTGCAGCACGCAAGCGAGGGGTTCTGTGAGTGATGCCAGGGCGTCTGGCAAATCGTCGGGCACCGGCAGCATGTTGTGCTGGACAATCGGTGCCGGGATCTTGAGGTACTCGGCAAAGGTGCCGTTGTTCCAAGTTAAATTCGGGCACAGGGAATATTCTTGCCGGTGGCAGAACAAGCAGGTCATGCAGGGGGCGGAGTTGTTGGCCACTACCCGCTGCCCGACACGCCAGCCGGTGACGCCTTCTCCCACGGCCACAATCTGGCCGGCTGCCTCATGGCCAAACAGTGTCGGCGTTTTCAGCATTCTGGCATGGCCACCGCGCCGCCAGACTTTCAAGTCGGTGCCGCAAGTGGTCGCCGCGCCGACTTGAATGACCACCTCACCGGCAGCCGGTGCGGGATCGGCTACTGATTCCAGACGCAAGTCTTCTTTTCCGTAGAGTAATGCTGCAAGCAAGTTCAAGTGCCCCTAACCGTCAATGCCAATGATTTTATCAGGGCTGCACCGGCATCAAGTGTCAAGTGTGAGCTGTTAAGGGTGCCTGGGCGCTCGCTTGCCAATAAGTGACTGTTTATAAAGAACAAGTTAAGCAGCCAGAAACCGGGGGCGGCTACTATGCAGCCGCCCCTACAGGCTGTGGGCCATTACATATCGGTTTCCCCAGCAAAACAAACCCGGTTTCTTACCCACTGCCGGCCTTAACAATTACTTTGTTAACAGTCTCTCATATCATCTCCGGTCAATTGCCCCTATTAATTTTTCTATCTCTTTTCCTCTTTCTTCTTGCTTCTTAGCCTTATTGGCGTCTTGGCGGTTTATTATTAAAACAATCAATCACACATAATATTTCCTACCGTCTTTCCGTATGGTGGGCATTGACCCCAGATCAATTCGCCAGCAGTCCGATCGCCACAGCCAGAAGCCGTAGGGGCGGCTGCATAGTGGCGGCCTCCGTTCATGGTTGAAGAAAAACTTAGCTCAACTGCCAGTAGAAATGGGAGTTGGGTGAACCGGCACAAAATCTAAAGCCATAG
>JALOOK010000490.1 GCA_025454445.1 Oscillatoria sp. Prado101
TTAATAGTCTCGACAGCGACAACTGAGGCTGCCGGTGGCACTTCCGCAGAGTAGGCACAGCGAGTGCTGGTGCGGCTTCTAGAAAAACCGGCATGTCAACCGCCAACTGAGGCTGCCGGTGCGACTTCCGCAGAGTAGGCACAGCGAGTGCCGGTGCGGCTTCTAGAAAAACCGGCATGTCAATCGGCATGTCAACCGGCAGACGATCGATCGCCGTCGAGGCGACAACTGAGGCTGCCGGTACAGGCGTTGCGGGCGAGGTGGTTAGATGACTATTATAACGAATATTACGTTTTATCCGCAACGTTTGCCTCTGATACAGGCTGCGATTGCGAGGTTTCGTCAGTCGAATCTGAATTGAACATTTTTAAATATCCGGCAGTTTGATTTGCGAATAATCCGATTGTGGGGCTTTAGCCCAGGCTGCAGGTGAGACTTCTGTGGCGGTGGAAACCCGATCGCCTGCAGTATCGACATTCTCCGTAAAGTCTTCGAGTTCAGCAATCAAATCCGCGCTTTGCGTCTTCTAAATCATCCACCGGCAGACTTTCCTCAGGCACCAATTCCTCTGGTGCCGGTCAAGCTTCCGTGACTAGCTCAATAATACCATCTGACGGTTCGGGGAACTCGCGCGAACTCTTCGAGTTGCGTCCATCAAATCCGCCAGCTCCACAAGCAAATCCGAGCGGCGGTTCTGGCGCGATCTACGCCTGCAGGCGATACCTGTAGGTGATGCCTGCAGGTAAATTCGCGGGTAAATTTGCAGGTGAATTTGCAGGTGATGCGCGTGCGTAAGTCCCCCACAAGGGGTGAGGGCCAATCCAAGCCGGTAGGACACACCCACGGTTAAATTAGTGGGGAAGAACTCGCAGGCTGAACCAAAAAAAGATGATGCAGACAGCAGCAGTCGCTAACCAATCTGCCGGCACCACCGGCACCGCAGACATTCGACTCTTAGTCCTCGATATTGATGGCACGATCGCCGGCGAGTCCAATCAAATCAGCGAGCCGGTGTTGCGAGCGATTCAGGCGGCGCAGGCGAAAGGCATCCAAGTCGCCCTGGCAACCGGTCGCATGTACCGTTCGGCGCTGCGCTTCCATCAGGCAATTGACTCAAGTATGCCACTAACCTGCTACCAGGGAGCGCTGATCCAAGATCCCGCCACTGGGCGCGTTCACCGGCACTTGCCAGTTTCCCACCACCTGGCGAAGAAACTGCTGGAACACTTTGAAGAGCCAGAACTGCGTTCTGTGCTTTCTGTCCACGTTTATCTCAACGACCGGCTCTATGTGCGGGAAATCACTCCCGCCTCGAAAGCTTATGGGGAGCGCACCGGGGTTGAGCCGGTGCCGGTGGGCGACTTGCGCCAATTCCTGACCGCCGAACCGACGAAAATTCTAGCGCTTGGTGACGATGCCGCTGTGATTGACAGTCTGCTGGGTAACTTGCGCCGGCGCTACACCCCAGCTGAGCTTTACATGACCACATCAGTGGCCACATTTTTTGAAGCCACCCACCCAGCGGTGAATAAAGGTACGGCGGTGCGGTATCTGGCGGAGGAGGTTCTGGGGCTGTCGCGGCGCAATGTGATGGCCATTGGGGACAATTTTAACGATCTGGAGATGCTCGCTTATGCCGGCACCGGCGTGGCGATGGGCAATGCCCCTGCCGGCGTTCAAGCTGTGGCCTGCTGGGTAGCGCCCAGTGTGGACAAAGACGGGGCGGCGGCGGCGATTGAAGAATTTTTGCTATAAGTGCTCATCAGAAAGGACACCGACGACTGGCCGTGTTTCGTCTCGGTGCCCTAACTGGTTCGCTCCTCACACAAGTCAAACTATACAGTAAGCGAGCAAATTTTGTCACCTGTTTTCGTTAAATTTTCATAACTTTTTTTCCCCCTGCGCGAGAGCAATGCCTCAACTGCTTGCCAGTCCTCAACAAGTAAGGATGGGGAGAGGCTGGAAGCTATACCGGAAAAGGATTGCAGCCCGAAGGGGCGGCGGCGGAAGGACGCCGAAAGTTAATTATTAATTATCAATGAAGAATTTTAAATAATAATTAATAATCAATAATTTATATTTCATCCGGCGCTGGGAGGCCAAGCCGGGAGAGCAGCAATCGCAGCACGGAAACAGTGGCCAGAATCAGGCCCAATCTGGCCTGAGCGAGTTTGGGGGATTCGGTTTTCACCTCTCCCCAAATGCGACAGGCGCTGTGGAAGTTCTCAAAGGCTTGGCTGAGGGCAGTGGCCTGCTTCAGGCAATCTGCCGGTGTCTCGCAGGTGTCGAGCGCCGTCACGAGTTGGGAAATCAGGCGGCGCTCGGCGGGATGGGCCAGTCGCAGGGTGCCGGTGCCGGCCCCAGTATCCAGCCAGGGAAAGGGTGCCGGTGCGATAGCGTGCCAGTGTGGCTGCGCCAGCGCCAGCAATCCCTCCCGGTGAGCCAAACGCAACAGGGAACAGCAGCGAGCGCTGGCGTACTGTGCGGGCCACAGGCTAGCTGGTTCCAACGAGAGCTGGGGCGGGCTCTGTGGCGGGGGCAACTCCCCCAGCACTGGGAGCTGAGTGAGGAATTGCAGCCAGTTGGCCAAACTGGGCTCGGTGAGCTGGAAATGAAGCCAGCCGGGAGGGATAGCGGCGACGGCAATTTCTAGCTGACCGGCGTCACTGGCATTTGCAGGTGTCTTTCCTTGCAAATGCGCCGCGAGTTCTGTGGCGATGTCCGTGGCGGGCCGGTGGCAGCTTTTGGCCATAGAGAGTGGCAGCGCCGAAATATAGAGAATGGGAGTTAAATCTTTAGGCCGGTGTAAGGGAATGGCCTTGAGAGACTCCACTGTTGCAGGCGCTGTGCCGTATATACTGAGAGCCTGCTGTAGCTGACCCAACATTAGCAGCTTGATGGCTGGGGATTGTGCGGCTGATAAACCTATGTTCACGTTCGCTCCTGCGCACCTTTGGCAATATCCGTTTAATTAGTTAAAAATAATTGAGTGGCGAGCTTTTCTAAAGCTGAGTCAATGGGTGTGTGAATAGGTGAGGCTCTAATCTTTTAACAATTGTTAACACGGATACACAGCGGGGGAAGATGGCGGCGGGGGGCGGCGCGTGCTGCCCGCGCCGCCGGTGAAGTACCGGATTAAGGTTAAAAATCCTGAAAAATTTCCAGAAGGCAGAAGTATTATTTGATACCTTGAATGTTGCAGCAGGGGATGTCAATAAAACATATATAACAGAAATAAAACCGAGCGATTCGGATTTTCAAGGGCACCTACCCTCACCTTCATATCATCTCCTTGAACTGCAGCAATTACGAGCCTGGATTGGGCGATGGTTGGGGGTTAGGGGTAAAGGGTTAGGGGTTAGGTAGGCTCGCCGGGAAGCGGGGGAAATTGCTAATGCCCGAACGCCCGATGCCCGAACGCCCGATGCCCGATGCGATGATGCGCCAACGCGATGATGCGCCAACGCCCGATGCCCAATGCGATGATGCCCACTGCCCACTGCCCACTGCCCACTGCCCTTATCTGCGTTCCGCCCCTTGTTATGCACACATCCTTAGATTCAGAAGTCACAAGGCCCTTTTTTACTTGGCAACGGATTCTAGACTGGGCTCAGGAACACTACCGCTGTCGCACTTTCAGCAAAGACGAGCGGATTCCAGCACGGCCCGAGCTGGTGTATTTGGTGCAGCGGGGAGCTGTGCGGCTGGTGGGGACAGGCCAGATTGTGGCCGCCGCTAGCCCGTCGAAGTCTGACTCAGGGGAGATGGTATCGGAAGAAACCTTTTTGGGCTTCGTCGGTGCCGGCCAGCCGTTTGAAATTGTCGGCCAATCACCGCTGGCGATCCAGGCTTACGCACATGTTGACCAAAGTACGGTGCTGTGGATGTACTGGCAGGATTTAGAC
>JALOOK010000491.1 GCA_025454445.1 Oscillatoria sp. Prado101
GTAGGGGCAGTGCAGCAGCTGCGAAAAGCCCAAAGACCGGACTCCCGGGCCAATTTTTGAGGGAGCACCGGCTTTCCCGCAATCAAAACCGCTGACCGGTGGTGAGTTCAAAGCGAATGTCCCCCCTGTCACTGATGCCCAAGTCACCGCGAATCAGACCGAGAGGCGAGAGCACGCGCAACCCGATGCCGTAACCGAAGCCGGTGCCTGGTTTGTCGCGCGCAACAGCTGGGGAGCCGAGGACCGTATCGTCAGAGCCCAAATCGGAGGCGAAGTCAGCAAAGAGCACTCCGCCCACCGGCGCTGCGATGGGAAAGCGGTACTCCACAGAGCCGAGGACGTAACTGCGCCCGCTGCCAACTTTACCGGCACCGTATCCGCGCACGGAATTCAACCCGCCGAGATTGAACGCCTCCGAGGGTGGCAAATCGCCGATAACCGTACCGGCTTGCAGGTTAAACGCCAGCACTTCTGCCAGTGCGGTCGAGCGGGAAGGCTCACCGGCACCCCTTCGCCCCACCGGCACATACTGGGTGTAGTTCGCCCGCAGCCGGTGGGCGAAGATGTTGCCCAGCCCGACGGGAAGCGACTGTTCGGCGCTGAGAGTGAGAACTGAGCCGTCTGTCGGATTGGAGCGCCGGTTGCGCAAATCTCGCGTCACCCCCAGAGAGACAGTAACCAAATCGTCGATACCTTCCCCGCTGATGGAGAGGGGATTGCCCTGCGCATCCGTTCGCACCACATCCCAGTCGGAATCGCGCATGCTGATGCGGGTGTAGTTCAAGCCGAGGGAGCCATCCCAGCCATCGAAAGAGCGCAGCAGCGCCGCGCCGCCGCCAAACCGCCCCTCCCGCACGCTGTCGCCATTGGGAAGCTCGATTTCGTCGGTGAAGGTGCGGGAATAATCCCTCTGGCGAAACAGCCCCACACTGTAGCCCAAGCGATCTGGCTCGCCGGCACGGTAAGGATCTGTGTAGCCGGCTCTGTACTGCACGTCTTTGCCGCTAATCTGCACTCTTGCGAACACTTGCTGGTTCAGACCTGCGATATTCTGGTCTTCATAGCTTAGGGAGCCGTAAAGTCCCACGTCGCCGCTATTGCCGGCACCCGGGATGAGAGAGCGCTCGCGAGCCTCTTGCAAGTCATAGATGAGGGTGACACCGGCTCGTTCTCGCCGCGCAGAAACGCTGACGCGATCGAAGAGCTTCAATCGCCTGAGCCGGCGCAAGTCTTGTTCGAGTAACTCCTCGCTGAATGCCGCACCAGGCTTGAGTTTTAATTCGCCGAGGATAAAATCAAAGCGCGTGCGTCCTTCAATGGGCTGGCCATTTTCATCTGCCGGTGAGCCCTGTTTATTGACGAAGCGGATTTGGATGTCTGTGACAGTGAGCTGAGCTTCCGGGGGGGTGAGTTCTTCTTGGGGTACTTCTGGCAATTGCTTTTCACTGCTATCCGCCACCGGCATCTCTGGGGGGGGTGCGAGATCCCCGGCGTCGGTGGAAGTGCTTCCCGGAATGGGTGCTGTTTGCTCTTCAGTGGAGAGAGACAGTCTGGTTTCCTGGGGCGGAAAAGATGTTACTGTGGGCTGGGACAGTCCAAACTCGCTCTGCGCCTGGGCGGGAGGAATTGCCCCGCACAGAAGGCAGGTAAGGGTTGCTAAGGTGACAATTGCGACAGTGGGGGCGGGGATGGGGGTTATGGGGGGTTTCACCGAGGTAGAATAAAACCTGTGTCTGGGAGTGCGATAAATTAAGTCTCACTCATTGAATATCTCAGATTTTTGAACCGCCAAGACGCGCCTGTTCACCAAGAGAAGAAAAGATGGTGATTTCTGCGAGGAACGATGTCGGCGGGTGAGGGGGTTGGGCTGTGTTGTTGAGAGAGCCGGTGTGTTTAGCACAGGCGGGTAATTTTGTCAAGTAGCCTTTAAATATTGAACCGCTTTCTTAACGCAGATTAACGCAGATGTGGCACTGTCATGTCCTAACTTAAGTGAATACTGCTATACATCTATTGATATTGGACTCCAGAGGAGATTGCCCAAATTTACCCGTCAGTTACTCTGGAGCAAGGCGACTGTTTTATATTGCCGGCAGAATAAGGAAGCTGTCTGCAAGTATATAGCTGAGTGGCAGGATTGGGGGGAACTGCCACGCAAATAGCCAGAGTCTAGCCGGCACCTGCCGGTGTGGCGGGTGCGGAAGTTCAAAGTCGTCACTGATAGGAAGGGCGATAATTTTTTGGGTTTGACAGTGTTAAAAGTTGTTGATGATTACGGGTGGGCTTGAACGTGCCGGTGGGTAAACGGGATAGGGCATGGGATAGGCGGGGGTATATGCCGGTGGGGGATAGGCGGGTGCTTGTTGGGGGTGGGCTTGGATGGCCAGAAACTTTCCTGTAGCTGCAAGTTTTCCCGCTGTAGCGGGTGGTGGTAAAATATGTGAGCAATCAATCTCCGCGCCCGCCAACGGAAAGGAGTGAAAAACCTGGTTTCACCAATAAACCTGGTTTCTAGGGGGTGTTCTCAAGTGAAGCAATTATGATTCAGCCGGGAATGTTACTGCAACACCGATATCAGGTGATTCGAGAGCTGGGGGAAGGGGGGTTCGGGAAGACTTTCGAGGTGTCGGATGCCGGCACGCCGAAAGTTCTGAAAGTGCTGCTCGCCAACTATTCCAAAGCTGTCTCCCTATTTCAGCGGGAAGCAGAAGTATTGAAGAGGCTGGAGCATGCAGGGATTCCCAAAGTAGAGCCAGATGGATATTTCACGGAGCTTTTCGGAGCCGCCGAACCGCTGCACTGCTTGGTGATGGAGTTCATTGAGGGGCAGAATTTGCAAAAATGGCTGTCCGACAATCAACCCATCTCGGAAGAGCGAGCAATTGACTGGTTAAAACAGCTGGCAGAAATCTTGCACCAAGTCCACCAGCAGCAGTATTTCCACCGGGATGTCAAGCCGTCTAACATTATGCTGAAGCCTGACGGGCAGCTGGTGTTGATTGACTTTGGTGCGGTGCGGGAAGTCACAGAAACCTACTTGCGGAAAGTGGAGCAAAAGGATGTGACAGGGATGATTTCACCCGGCTATACGCCACAAGAGCAATACGACGGTCAAGCTGAAATGAAATCCGATTTTTTTGCCTTGGGGCGCACTTTCGTGCATTTGCTTACGGGCCAACATCCCATTGATTTTTATAGGGACTCTCAAACCGGCGAGTTGATTTGGCGAGACAGCGCCCCGCAGGTTTCTGAGTCGCTGGCAGATTTGATTGATTTCCTGATGGCTCCTTTTCCGGGGCTGAGACCGGAAAACACACAGGCTATTTTAGACTATCTGGAAGCGGTTGAAAAGGGGCTGCCGGCTCTCGGCAAGAAGCCGGTAGCTGTGCCGCCGACGAGTGGGCAAGAGGACAGGATAAAAACTATCCCAACGGCAAGCCAAACTAAATCCCTTGCGATTTCTAAGATGATTAAGGTTATGGTTGGGCTGGCGGTGTTGCTGCCGGTGGGTCTTCTCAGCTGGCCCTATTTGTCGTCCTCGATTGCTCGGGAGCTCTATGATCGCGGGTTCGAGAGTTCTAAAGCTGGGGAACTGGGAAAAGCTGAGTTCTGCTACCGTTTGGCACTCCTGCTCGACCCAAACTTTGCAGAAATTCACTTCAGTCTGGGAAAACTATACGAAAAAGGGTCAGCTTTTGACCAGGCCGAGGCTGAATACCAGAGATCCATTACCATCAAACCTGATTTTGACAAAGCCTACAACAACCTGGGGCGGCTGTATATTCTGAAAAAAGAGTCTTCTGCTGCTATTATAACGCTGTTAATGTGTGTTGTGATGTGCTTAGTTTAGGTATTGATTTTATGCTTGATTTTATATCTGGGTTGTGGGCTTATGTT
>JALOOK010000064.1 GCA_025454445.1 Oscillatoria sp. Prado101
CCCCCCAACCCCCTCCCCGTACACGGGGAGGGGGAGAAAGAGGTGGGGTTTTCGAGAAGATTCACCTAAAAGCTCGAACGATGGAGCAAGGGAGTTCGATCGATGGACCTCGGAGCTCGACTGGTGGGGATGCGACTGGGCGCTCTGCAGATCCCGTCTCTAATACTGGTGCTGAATGCGCTGCCGGTGTTCAACAAATATATCAGTTTCCCTCCCTGTGGCGTTGGCGATCGCAATCGCCGCCGCTGCCGGCGGGCGGGTGTGGGGGCGTCGCGCCGGTGCCGGTGCCCTCGGTACTCCGGGCGTGGCGAGGGGGAGTCAATCAGAATATGTAGCTATTCTACCAAAGGATGAGACATTTTATGAAATTTGAAAAGTGCCCGGTTTGCGGCGGCGAGTTAGTTGAGAAAGAAGTAACTATAGCGGTTTTCATCCGAGGTGAGGTACTGAGAAACCCGGTTTCTTAAAGAAACCGGGTTTCTGGCAAGAGCTGAAGTCTATCTCAATTGTGGGGAGCGCTTGTATTCTCAAAATACAGTTAGGCGATTTGCCGAGATCAGATCGAAGCTGGAGCGTGGGGGAACCGCGCTCGTTTCACCCCTTGGGACAATCGTTTGAGGTGGTGGGATAGGTTGGCGCTTTCCTTCAGTTCCACCGGCAACGCTTGTGGGTGCCGGTGGGGGGGCGCTTGTGGCAGAGACGCAACTGGGCGTTCTACTTACTGGTGCTGAACGCGCTGCCGGTGCTCAACAAATATATCTGTCTCCCTCGCTGTGGGGTTGGTGAGCGGGATCGCCGCCGCTGCCGGCGGGCGGGTGTGGGGGCGTCGCGCCGGTGCCGGTGCCCTCGGTACTGGCCAAAGGGGTCGGCGGCGTCGCCTTCTATCTCCCCTCTCCCTATTATTCCAACTCCCCTCGTTCCATAGGGGAATTTGGCGCAGGCACCCACCGAAATACTTTCCGCAGGGCGCGTGCCCATACCTGTTGTGGTGGGGTAACGCTCCTACTGCCTGGGAATGCAAGGTCAGAGTGCCGGTCAGCGCCACCCGCGTCTCAGTCCTTTTGTTATTAAGGGGAGAAGGGGTATCCAGTCCGCACCAGGGGCAGCAAGTGCGTCACTTTCAATCCGATTTCAATTTCTAGATGATGGGCAGGGATGGAGGGCGAGATATACTTTAAACAAAAGTGTCCAGTCGTATTTTTTTAGATAATGTTCGAGCTAACTAGGAGACATAAATGGAATCACTAGAAGTTAGCGGGCCATATCTGACCCGAACATACGAGCTAAACGAGGCTCCAACCCCCCTCACCATAGGGCGGGAGAATTTCCAAAACTATATAGAACTGCCCGATCCCCAAAAAAATGTTTCCCGCCGGCACTGCGTGCTTGAGAAAGATGCGCACGGTTACTGGTGGGTGCTGGACAATTCAAGTGCCAATGGCACCTACCACCTGCGGGGTCCAACCAAGATCGATGTGCAACAGACACCTGAAAAGGCAGTACGCCTGTTCGATGGAGATGTGATTCTTATCCTTAGCGAACTGTCGATAGAAGGAACACCTATTCCCTGGAGGTTAACATTTAAGGATTCCGGGGAGGCGACTAACAAACTCCCATTTGGGAAATCCGGGGATACGACTGACCCCCCTCCAACGACCCAACTCGCCTACTTGGAGTATAGCATCAGTCAAAACATGCTTTATGAAGTGACTGGCCAGAATCGGCGAGATATTCAGCTAAGCCCGAAAGAGCGCCAGATGGTTCACTACATGGCGGAGCGGAATCAGGCGAACGGCGGTTCGGCGGTGCTGTGTAATTATAAAGAGTTAATTGGCGCGATTTGGGATAGCCCATTTGGCCATATGAACGATGAGGTCAACCACTTGGTGTTCAGACTGCGCCACAAAATCGAGCCGGAACCTGGAGAGCCAAGGTTTGTCAAGACCGTACCGGGAAAGGGCTACCTTTTGGACATCCGGGTTCTCCCATAGTTACCCACGAAGACTGGCTCCTGTTTGAGGCAATTTTGAGAGGGCGCATCCCGATGCCTGCAAATTGCTCGCAGGAGCGAGACTTTGGCCATACAGACAAATGCCGTCTTCACCCCTTCCAACAGCGAGTACGGCTTTGGTGGAGCAACCTTTTAGAGTATGAATACAAAGGCGCGGGGCCACTAAGAAAGGGCCATTTAGAAATGGCCTCGCACGGAAGCGGGGGCGGAAAACTTGTCGCAAGCCCCCGCCTTGACTGATCGTGCTTGCGCTAGTAAACTTGGAACTAAATCACTCACAGCTAAAGTTGACTGATTGTGCAACAAGCGCAGGCTAGCCAATTTATTGGGGAACGCTGTCGCCGGCTCAAGCTTAACCGAGAAGAGTGGGCCGCCCCCGCCGGGGGATGTGGCCACAGTCAATGGCTGGAAAACAGGACATCATACCTCTTTGCAGTTGGCCAGGAAGTGGGTGGACTGCTGCGGCCAAGGGCGATGGGGTGCTGTGGATCTATAGGCCAAACAGTTTCAACAGGATGTGGAGGGCACGTTATGACGGACGAGCAGAGCGCCGGTGGCAATGGCCAAGAGTCAAATGACGGGACAAACCCACTCTCACCGACAAAGGTGGGGGGGATGTTAGAGCAAGAGCCAAACCAGGGTGGCAATACAGGTGAATGGCGTCCAGGCGACAAATTGAATAGTGAGTACATAATTGAGCAAAAGCTAGGTAGTGGTGGCTTTGGCATAACCTATCTAGCCACAAACAGCCAAGGCGCTCAGGTAGTTATCAAAACAATCAAAAAAGAGTTGCAGCTCAATCCAGAGTTTAACTTTGAAAAATTTAAGGCTGATCTTCCTAATGAGGCGCTGCGGCTGGGCAAATGCCAAAATGCTCATATTGTGAAGGTTTACCCGGACATATTCTATGATAAAGAAATGCCGTGCATAGTGATGGAATATATTCGGGGTAAAGGATTAAATAAATGGGTGAGGGAACGCGATGATTTCCTGCCAGAAGAAGAAGCTATAAAATATATCAAGCAGATAGGTGATGCACTAATCTGTGCTCACAGTCAGAAACCCGCAATACTGCATCGGGATGTCAAACCGACAAACATTATAATCAGCGAAGATGGAGATAAGGCTGTATTAATTGATTTTGGTATTGCTCGCGAGCTTAATCCTGACGTGCAATTCTCGACTATACTGGCTACACCACATTATGCACCAGTTGAGCAGTATTATCAGAAGCCGCCACAAGGTACTTATACAGATGTATATGCCTTGGCTGCTACTCTATACTTTATGTTAACTAAACATGCTCCTGAAGATGCTGGGAACAGGGGTTCCCAGGTGCTGAATCAGGAACCAGACACATTAACACCTCCGAAGCAAATCAATCCCAACATCAGCGATACGGTCAACAAAGCTATTTTGCTAGGGATGAGCATATCCGCAAAGGAGCGACCGCAGACGATCCAAGATTTTTTAAATTTGCTTCAATCGGCTGACACCACTGATAAAAGTTCCACAGCCAAGGGCAATCAGCTATTGATTAAGACAGCTTTAATGGGGGCGGGGTTCTGGTTGTTAGCAGTTGCCCTTCTCAAAGGAAGTGCAGATCCCAGTTTTTCTGGATTTATCCTGCTTGCCGGTGTTTCATGTTTAGTCCTGGCCCAAATTAAAAATCGCCTCACACTGGAACTAAAAATTTATCAGTGCCTTTCTGTCGTTCTTTCGACTTTGATAGCTTTCAGTTACATTTGGCTGCAAAAAGGCTCTGGAATAACCCTAACCGTTATCGCAGAGTTGTCATTTCAGGAGGTTGGATTTTTCGCTTTACTGGTTGCTGTTTTGGCATCTGTTTTGATATTTGTTGGTCAAATCATTAGTAACCAAGTAGATGATTGGTAATCGGCAATAGGGGCCATTAGTTTTCAATGCCAGAATTTGAACTGTACAACCGTGCCCTCAAGAATCATCTCTAAAAAAATGCCAAAAAAATACAAAAAGGCAGGGGCACCAGCCCCTACGCTACAGTAAAATGCAGTCAGGCTTTTTGCTGGTCAAAATATATCCAGACAACCCGAAACCCAATACTGTTACTCTTCAGGTTGTGCCATCTTTTATCACGACTTGAGCTGCGGCAACTTCTTGGAAAGCTGTGCCACGCACCCCCACGCACCACACGCAATTGAGAAGATACAGGATCGCGACTTTCCCAAACGCTGCCATCTGTTGGCGCACCATTATAATTGTCGTGCCAATGGTCAGCACACCATTCCCAGACATTGCCGTGCATGTGTTCTAGCCCAAAGTTGTTTGGAGCCGCAAATAGCTTCACTTCTGTGGTTTTTCCGTTATATTTTGTTTTATCTATTCGGCCAGAACCGTAACTATAATGAGTGTCATAATTGGCAACATCGGGAGCTATTGTCTCGCCAAAATAAAAGGGTGTGGTAGGAACAGCACCAGCACGACAGGCATACTCCCACTGGGCCTCACTCGGCAGCCGGTATTCCCCGCCATATTTACTGCCAAATTTTTCAGTTAATCTGGCGCAGAATTCTACAGCTTCGTCCCAGGATACCGTTTCTACTGGCAGATACCCCGGTGATGAGTCACTGGTAAAAGTGGAGGGCTTAGGATTAAGATGTCGCTTGACTTTAGGGAACTTTGCTACCCGCTCCCATTGCTCCTGGGTAACAGGTAACCTACTCATGTAGAACGGTTTTACAGTTACAGGGTGTTCGGGCGCTTCAGATGGTTCACCTTTCTTTGAACCCATCGGAAACGATCCTTCAGGAATCGAGAACATCTCCAGCTTGACATTGCCCAGTTCTTCCTCAAAAGTATCAGCCTTCTTTTTTTCGGAAGGCACAGGACGGTTTGTCTTGTTTACTGTAAGAGGAGTAAACTCTTTTTTTACCGTCTCTCTCTTCTGAGGTTTGGTAGGTACTGGGGGGTTGATTTTCAACGGCCCGCGTGATAATATCGCTGGGAGCAAGATAATTACGGCCAATCCAATCAAGGCTAGAGATACGATTGTCCACTTTAGCAGCTTCTTCAGGAACTCTCGGCGCAACATTGCTTATGTCCAAAATTTCTCAGTTACTCCGTCGGCTCCACCCCCCAAAGATACGGCTACTAGGTGTAGTAGCTGTAGTAGCTGTAGTAGCCGTTTGTGCAGCAGGGTGGCAGTTTGTAAACACATTACCACAGAAACAAAGCTTTAGCGCCGCTAAAGATTGCCGGACTGTGGCCATCCTCCTGCCTGAAACAGGCCCAGCGCAGCGGTGGGAAGGAACTGATCGGCCCGAGTTAGAGCGGCAAATTGCCGAAAAGCTCGCCCCAATGCTTGAGGCTAAGGGGTCAGAACTGACTCTCCTGTACTTTAACGCCAACGGGAATGGCCAAACGCAAGAACAACAGGCGGAACTCGCACTACAGAAGAATGCTTGCATTCTGATTGTGGGTGCGGCTAGTGATAATGGTTCAAGAATTGTCCAGAAAGCTAAGTCAAAGCAGGTGCCTGTGATAGCATACGATCGCATGATTCAAGATGACGATTTGGCTTACTACATATCTTTTGATAGCCAGGGGGTAGGCAGAATGCAAGGGGATTATATTGTCGAGAAACTGCGCCATGAACAAACTTGGGAAAGACCTGTTAAGTTCATCGTAATTAATGGGGATGAAAAGGACAACAACACTGAGAAATTAAGAGCGGGCTTAAGTGAAAAGTTAGATTTTTATATCAATCAAGGCCAAATCAAGCAAGTCGGAGGAGACAAGTATATTCCTGGTTGGAATGGTGAGCAGGCTGCCAAGGATGTGCAAGAACTTTTGAACCGCTACCCCGATATCAAAATAGTCTGGGTGGCCAACGATCGCATGGCGTCTGAAATAATCAAGGTCAACCGGCAGAAAATTCAAATGGAAGAGATCCTTATAACGGGACAAGATGGAACTATCAACAGTCTCACAAACATCGAAAAAAAATTGCAGGGAATGACTGTCTGTAAGGATAGTAAAGACACTGCTGAGCGAACTGCGAAGCTTGTCGAAGCTTTGTTTGAGGGAGTCGCTCCCTCTTCCCGGGACATACTTAATGACAAAACTCTAGCAATAAAACGAGAAATACCCTCGTATATATCACGGGAAGTGTTTGAGGTCACTCAGAACAACTTTCAGGACAAGGTTAACCGCACTAGCGATGGCAGCATAGCATTAGAGGGCACTTGTAAAGGTAAGAGTAAAAATGTAGGGGGAGCTAGTCCAGAGAGTACCAATCCAGAGGAAAAATAGCTCTGCCGTCAATAGTCGCTTTCATAGCAATTACAGCGACTTATAGCACTAGCCACTTAGGGCACGGACGTAGGACAGGCGTCTCGCCTGTCCCTGTACCTACTAGCAAGTGAGATGCCCTGTCCTAAACTGACTGTCTATTGCTAGATTAAAGCAATTGACAGCAGAGCTTTACAGCTTTTTTATGTTCGCCACGAAGAGCATTTTCAATCAACCGGCAACCTATTTTAGATAATTCCTACCCAGAAATATGGGTGATACTGCATAACCGGCAACATTGGCCATTGGGAGCAGTCAAAGCGGGGCTGCATCAATCCGCCTAGCGGTCTATCATCTCTGAGTCCGCGCCGGTTGTGCCAAAAGAGTGCGACCTACTTTTTACAGCGATTTTACAGCTGATTTACATTTTATATTCAGAAAGTTTGAGTTTTTGTATGTCAAAATCGTCATAGAAAGGGTTGAAAAAACCACTTCTCCTAATTTCTAAGTGATGAGAAGGGGGGCTACAACCACCGAACCTTGACAACTAAATAAATGCGCAGTCATAAGATGTGACGCTAGCTGACACTGCATGGGGCTGCAAACCCCAGAAGCAGCTTTCTCAGGAAGCTCGCCCCGGTCGGCTTCGTTGCCTCGACTTACTCGACGCGAGCGGTTATTAAATCTGGAGACATTTTATGTCAGAACAAGAAAAAACAACCCGCAAAACGCTGGGATTTGGCCAGAGCAGTCCCAAGACAGCGATCAGTCCCGCCGAGTCCGCCAAGGCTCTAGACACTTTCCTGGCTCAAAGCAAAAAGGACTTGATTTTTACACTGCTTGGGGGCCTGTCCAACTTGGCGTCTCTGAAAATTTTCCCGGCATTCTTCCAGCTCTTTAAAGAAAAAAAACTCCCGTCTAACTTGGCCATCTTAGCCGTAGACCGGCACGAAAAAACGACCTCCGGCTCGTTCCGTGCCTGGGTGCGCCAGGACCTTCTGGACAAGGGCGAGGCGGAATCTCCAGAACTGGAAGCCTTTCTCCACCGCATTACCTATATGTGCTTCAACCTCCAAACAGGGAGTTATGCAGAGCTGAAAAGCCGGATTGGCCAGTTGGAGCAGGAGCGGGATATCTCCCCAGACCGGACGATCTTCTATTATCTCGCCGTTTGGCCGGTTCTATTTGAACCCTCGATTAAGGGCCTCGGCCAAGCCGGGTTGCTGGCTGACCTCAACGCCTGCATTGCCGTCGAAAAACCCTTCGGGAATTCCCTCACCTCCGCAAAGGCGCTAAACTCCCTCCTTTCCAGCTACTGCTCAGAGGAACAAATCTTCCGGATTGACCACTGGTTGGGAAAAGAAACGGTTCAGAATTTGTTAGCGTTCCGCTTCGCCAATGGGGTTTTCGAGCACCTCTGGAATCGCCAGTTCATTGAGTCCATCGAGATTACAGCCGCCGAAACGGTGCTCGTAGGCTCCCGCAACGATTATGTTGGGGCGCTAATGGATATGGTGCCAAACCACCTGTGGCAATTAGTCTGCCTCACCATGATGGAGCCGCCAAACTCTCTCAATGCTGATGATATCCGGGATGAAAAGGTGAAACTGCTGCGAGTCTTGACAGCAGACCCCAAATATGCAATTCGTGGCGTATATGACACCTATTATGGTGGCCCAGAGACTTATATTGCCCTGAAATTGGGGGTCAATAATTACCGATGGGCCGGCGTGCCGGTGTACGTCCGCACCGGCAAAGGAATGAAGCGTAAAGTCACCCAGATTGTGGTCAATTTCAAACGAATTCCTTCCACCCTATTCCCGACAGCGCAGCCGAACTGCCTGGTGCTGGAACTTCAACCAAAAGAGCGGGTTTCCATTTCGTGGCAGGTCAAAGTTCCCGGTGAAAGCAGCATCCGCGAACAGTCCCTCGACTTCTCGTATCGAAGCTTTAAGGAACCTATTCCCGAAGCCTATGAACGGCTGCTGGCTGACATCATCGCAGGCGATCGCACCCTGTTCACTCGCGGTGACGAAGCTGAGGCCCAATGGGCTGTGGTCATGCCAATTTTAAACCACTGGCAGTCAATTGTCACTAACAATGGCAATCTCTCCGAGTCAGACATCGTGCATCAGTACCCCCTAGGGAGTGATGGACCTGCTGCCGCCCAAACCATTTTGGAAAAAGGTCACAATTGGAGATCGCTCTAGTTACAACCCAGCTTTTCAATAGCTAAAAAATCAAAAAGACCTCTGCGGAGGTCTTTTTTTGTTTATAGCAGTAGCCACTTGGTTTATAGCCGTTTTCAGTTGGATGAAGTACATGCCAGAAACCCGGTTTCTTAAAGAAACCGGGTTTCTCAGTACAATGCCAGTGCCGAAGCGCGAGTCTCACCAACCCCTACAAATCTGCCGGCGTATCCGGAGCAATCTCAATCCCACCGGCTTGCCGGACGACCTGCTGAGCGGTAATCAAATCGCTCAGCTCATTAATTTTAACCCCGATTCGATCGCCGGCTTCCTGTAACTCCCGCTCAAAAGCCCTAATATCCTCACCGTAACCACACAATTGTGCCGCAGTTTCAACTCCCTGCAGCGCATTAGCTTTAGCGCAGTCGATCAGTTCAATTCCGTGGAGTGGTGTTGGTGAAGCCATAAATTCAGACAGTTCTCCCTTTGCAACCATCCGCACTCTAACAAAATGCCGGTGCCGCGTCATCCATCTTTGGGTATAACCCCCGAGGTAGGACCTGCGGTTTATACACAAATCCCTGTGATGCCAATTTTCCATGAAGTTGGAAGAACCTCTTTCTCCCCCCCCTCTCCCCTTGTGGGAGAGGGGGGCAGGGGGGGGTGAGGGGCTTGCTCTGGTCACATACCCCAGATGTGCACAAACAGTAGCGGCGCAGGACGGACCGGCGTCCCGCCTGCCCCATCCTCTCTCATCCCCTCGCGCCTATCTCAAAAACGCCAATACTTCCAAGCTGCATAAGCCAAAGTCACTATGTCCAGAAACCCGGTTTCTTTAAGAAACCGGGTTTCTCAGTACCTCACAAAGGATGAGAAAGGCTATATCTCAAAAACCCCAATACTTCCAAGCTGCATAAGCCAAAGTCACAACACCCGTAACAATCGCAGACTCATCCACATCAAATAGAGGGTGGTGCAGCGGATAATTCAGCCTGTCCTTACCGGCAACCCCCAGACGAAACATCATCCCCGGAGCGTATTGCAAATACAGAGAAAAATCTTCCGCACCCAGAGAAGGTTCCGTTAAAATCAGCACGCGATCGCTCCCCCAAGCCTCCTCAGCCGCCTCCCCCACCAGCTGAGTCAGAGCCGGGTCATTTTGCACCGAAGGCACCCCCCGCTTGTAATTCAGTTCATAGCGAGCACCATAAGCACTGCAGACATTAGCAACAATCCCCTCAATCCAGTCAGGCAAACCGGCACTCGTTTCTGGATGAAGCGATCGCACAGTGCCCACCAGCCGCACCCGGTCCGCAATCACATTCGGTGCCCGCCCACCGCTAATTTGCCCAATCGTCAGCACCACTGGGCGCAGCGGATTCTGTGTGCGACTAATCGCCTGCTGCAAAGTCGTAATCACCTGCGCCGCAATCCAAATCGCATCGATAGCTTCGTGAGGACGCGCCCCGTGCCCCGATTCCCCGATAATAAAAATCTCAATATCGTCCGCCGCCGCCGTCAGCGCCCCGTGGCGGATACCCACTAAACCGGCAGGAATCGAAGGAAAAACATGAACCCCCAAAATCGCGGACACATTTTCCATCACCCCATCTTCCACCATCCATTGCGCTCCTTGGGCAATTTCCTCTGCCGGCTGAAATAAAAAGCGCACCGTTCCCGGCAGTTTCTCCCCCAGCTGAGCCAGCACCATCGCCGTACCCAAGCCAACAGTTGCATGTAAATCATGCCCGCAAGCGTGCATCACCCCCTTGTTGCGGGAAGCGAACTGCAAACCGGTGCCCTCCTCAATCGGCAAAGCGTCCATATCAGTGCGAATGGCCAGCAGCCGGCTGTCAGTGCCTTCACCAGACAATTCCCCGACAACGCCGGTTTTGCCCACCCCTTCTCGCACATGGATGCCGCAAGAAGACAGCACACCGGCAACATAGGCTGCAGTTTGGTACTCTTGGCCACTCAGTTCCGGGTGGCTGTGGAAGTGACGCCGAATCTCAATCAGGCGCGGCGCTAGGGTAGAGGCGATATCTTTAATTTCGGCAAGCATTACTGTTAGTAAGGTATGAGTTTTTTTACCGTTGCGCAGTGGGGAAAATCACCCCTCTCTTTTCCCCCTGCCCGCGTGCGGGGAGGGCGTTGGGGGGTGAGGTTTCCTTGCAGCAGAGAGTTTTGAGGGATGAGTTCCAGTCCGAATACAAAGTTGAGACAGTATTTTTTCGCACGACAGAGCTTCCTTGATGTCTGGATTTTAAATCCAAAATACCCAATATAAAATCCGGGCATTGGTATCACTTATAGCGGCTCTTGTATGAGCTATGGACCAGAAACCCGGTTTCTTAAAGAAACCGGGTTTCTCAGTACCGCACAAAGGATGAGAAACGCTATATCATTCATAGCTCATAACTTCTCATTTTTCACGGCTCCCTCACCGGCGCGAGCACGAGCAGAACGTCCGCCTGCTGTTTTTCAGCCGTTGAGGAACTGACAACGCTTATACTGCGCAGCGTTCCCAGCATCCGCTTGGTCAGGCGAATGAACTCGGAACTGTCGTCAAGCGGCACAACACTGTAGACAAACGACAGCACAGCCCCGCAGTTAAGATAGATGTTACCGTCATTGGGGTAGGGCAAGCTAGCTGTAGCAGTTTGGAAGATATAAGTTTTCCCCAAAGGCGGATTCGGCTGGGGAGTGAGCGCGGACATCGGACCCGTGCCGGTGGTCAGGACAAGGGTATTGCCATCCGCCCAGCCGTGAGCAAAAATGCTGCCAGCGCCCCCCGGCTGCTGAATTTCCCAGCTAGTCACGGGTTGAGCGCCCATCTGGCGGCTGGTAATCGCCAAAGAACCCCCCGATGAAGTCTTGACAAACTCATTCAGCTTGTCCACCGCTTTCTCCGCTGCGGGCCGGTCGCTGGTTCGCACCGTGAAACCCAATCCAATTTTAAACTGCTCAGCCAAAAAAGGGAAAAAACCCTGGCTGGCGGGAAACACAAACAAGGCGTACTCGCCATCCATCCAAGGGAGGATATCGCTGTCCAGATCCAGACCAGTGAAATTGCCGATCAACCGGCGCAGCCCATCCCACAAAGGTTTCCCCTCCTCCCCACCGGCACGGACGATATTATCCCACTGTTGTTTGAGATTGCGGCTGCAGAAAGACAGGTAAGTGGCGGCGGGCAGCCGGTTGGCAATTTGCTCCCCATCCGGCGTCGCCACCGGCACGTTCTGGGGCTGGGTAATTTTGTAATAAACTTGCGCCTGAGAGTGCAAACCTTCCGCTCGCACCCCAACAAACACCTGTGCCGTGTCGTAAGTTTCTGCTATCTTTTCCAGCGCCGGTGCTATCAGCTGTAGCGGCGCTATAG
>JALOOK010000065.1 GCA_025454445.1 Oscillatoria sp. Prado101
GAATCGCCCCCCCATCGATTCGGTCAATTTGCCCGTCAATCGGTTTGACAGCGGAACTTTCTGCCCCCAAGGTGGCATCGGGCGCAATCTGGGCTGCAGCGCTATTACCACATAACAGTGTAAACGTCAAGGCTAAACCGGCTAAAGTTAAATCTTTAGTTAAATCTTTTTTTTGCCGAAAGCCAACTCCACCAAGCTCCCAGGCTTCCCCTAGGAATGCCTTGCAGGTTAGGGAAAGCGTTTTTTGCCTTTTTTGAGTCATCCTGAGCATTTGTACCTCCTAAAAGACAGTCGTTCTCGCTTCCGGGAGCATTCCACTTTTGAATCCGGGAGCATGTACGAACGCCGAATGTCGCGTCTTTACAATTCGCCCGCGCCGGCGTGTATCGTGTTTTTACAGTTGCCATTTCGCGCTCGCCTGTTTACCAGCAAAAGTGTTACGCACTCTCCGGTGACAATCTCAGTATAGCACAAAGCAGCCAGTAAAAATACTGAAATCGGCTGCCAGACGGGAAAATTTAATTTATCGAAACTTCATGGTAAGTGCGAGAATTTTATTTGTATCTTTACACAACTTTTTTTTGCTTTTTGTATCGTTATAAGTATGAACGGTTAACACTATTAACCGTTCGCACACTCACCGGCAGGTGAATTTATGCGTCTACTGTCCTTTCTTCTACTGCGCTCCGTGCGTCAGTGGCTCGACCGAGTGGAGATTCGCAACCGTCTAGTTGCTCGGTTTCTCTGCAAGCTTATTCCGGCGCAGTGCCCTTTCCAGCGCGACATTAAACTTTTAGGTTGCCCGGTGCTGCACATTCCACCTCTGTGCCAAGCTGAATTCGCTTTACCAGGAACTGATTGCCCTTCGATACACGCGCCCTCTGCTATCTCGTTGATCAGTGCGGCGCGGACACCCAAGATTTTTCCTGAATCAGAGATAGCAGGACTTATGATTTTATTTCACCGCTCGTCAGGACGAAGGCCGAGCCATTTTAGATTTTTTATATAGCACTAACTCAAGTTGCTACTTACCAGTGAGTCAGGTGAGATCCCCCCCCTAGCCTGGGCGTTTCTGGGCGGGCTCCGCAGGATCTACGAATTCTTTAAGGATATATATCCCGTAGGACAGGCGTCTCGCCTGTCCCCAGTCCATTACTGAGCTGTCCATTGCCACACACCTCGCAGGACAGGCGTCTAGCCTGTCCCAAAGGCTTTTTCACGGATTAATCTGCTGTGGCCAATTCCGTGCTGCCGCGCGTGCGCCGGCGAGTCAAAGTATTAAACAGCATCTGGCCAATAGCTAGGATTAAGTTGCCTTCCAGTTCATTGAACATCTTCATGTTCATGCCAAAGGCAGCATTGGCCTCATCGACAATTTGGTCAGCGTTGGCTTCATCCACCGGCAAGTCGTCCATAGCCTGCCGGTAGCTGGCTTTGAACACCTTCTCGTCGGGAATGTCCTGGAATTCGTAGAAAGCCGTCCCTTGTCCATCTGCCAAATTCATCGCCTGTTGGGCAATCTTCTTGAGAATTTGGCCACCGGACAGGTCGCCCAGGTAGCGGGTGTAGGAGTGGGCCACAAGCAGTTCCGGCGCGGTGTTGGAGACGTCCCGAATCCGCTGCACATAAGCTTGACCTGCCGGTGAGGGAGCCACGTGCTCGCGCCAGTTGGCACCGAAGTAGAACTGCAAGTCTTGCTCCAAGCTGCTCTTGCGGTTCAGCTGCGGGAAGTAGATTTTCGACAGGATGGGGTGATTGCGGTGGCGCTCCATCTCTTCTTCCATTGCGGAGTAGACGAAATAGAGATTGGCCACCAGCTTGCGGTAAGAGGTCTTCTCGACGACGCCTTTTAAGAAGCACTTGACAAAACCGACATTTTCTGCCATGCTGTGGGACTTTTTGGTGCCCTCACGCAATTTGGTCGCTAGATTAGAGGTCATGCTAAATTTCTCAACACTAAAATCGACGGCTGGAGTGTTAAGGCGGCCAAAGCCCAAAAACCCACCCAAGAATTTTAGATTAAGGCTATTTGATGAGAAATTACGTTAAGAATTCTTAAGCAGCCGGCCAGCATGGCTCGGGGGTGGGGCATGGGGCACCGGGCATGGGGCATAGGGCACCGGGCATGGGGCACCGGGCATGGGGCGTCGGGCATTGCTCATCCTCCCGCATAAAGCCAGAAACCCGGTTTCTAGAAGAAACCGGGTTTCTCAGTCGGAGTCAGAAACCCGGTTTCTAGAAGAAACCGGGTTTCTCAGTCGGAGTCAGAAACCCGGTTTCTAGAAGAAACCGGGTTTCTCGGGTTTCTCAGTCGGGAAGGTTAGATATCCAAGTCGGTGAGGTTGAGTTTGGGCCCGTAGGTTTCGATGAACTCGCGGCGAGGGCCAACCCGGTCGCCCATCAGGATGGTAAAGATCCGGTCGGCTTCCGCCGCATCCTCAATTTCCACCCGCTTGAAGGTGCGGGTTTCCGGGTTCATGGTCGTTTCCCACAGCTGAACCGGCATCATTTCACCCAAACCTTTGAACCGCTGGATAGTGTAGTTGGCATTCGCCGGCAGCTGGCTGATGTGCTCTTGCAGTTCGCGGTCGCTATAGCAGTAGTGATGGCTGCGCCCCCGCTCGACTTTATAGAGGGGAGGGCAGGCAATATAGATGTAGCCCTGATCTACGAGCGAGCGCTGGTAGCGGTAGAAGAACGTCAGCAGCAGCGTGCGGATGTGGGCCCCATCAACATCCGCGTCCGTATTTTTCGCGCAAACTCCGCCAGTGCCGCAGACGAAGTTTTCATCCCCTTCTACTGAGAAATCGTAAACAAAATCACCGACCAGTTCAACTTCCTCAGCAGAAACCACTTTCAGACCCATCAAATCATCGCTGACCGGCACAAAGTCTTGCGCTTTGCGACTGGGGCGTGCCAAAAGCGCTTCCAGTTTGCCGGCATTAGAATGGCGCTGCCAAATCTGCCGGCATTCCTCAATCTGCTCTTTACCACAAATCGCGATCGTGTAATAGGGATGCCGCGTTTGAATCGGGGCGTCAGGAGCCGAGGGAGGCTGGTGGTGAGCGGTACTTGCAATTAAGCCCAGCTGTCCGAAGACATAGAGCAAGCCATCCTTAAGGGTTGCCGAGTTGGTTGTAAACGACAGATTATGGCCCGCTGTTGTGCCGTCACCCAGGAAATAGCCCTCTAAAAAGGCAAGTTGAAGCTCCTCCGAGAGGCTGAATAAAATATCTGGCAGCTGCTTTTCGTGAGCCAGCTTGCCCAAACCCCAGGCTTTCAGCAATCGCGCTGCTGCCACACTGTGGAAATAGAGTTTGATGCCGTCGCTTTCAGGGTCGTTATAGCAGCGTGGCGTTTCACCGAAAACAGCCTCAATAACAGCCTTGAGTTCCGGGAAGAATCCCTCATCCTTCTTGCCCAAGTTGAGACTGACTTGATGCTGGCTCAAGCTGCCTTCAGCAACATACCAGCCCAAAAACCACATCAACTCACGAGTGACCGGTAAATAGCGGGCAAATGCCTTGTTGCTGTGCGCCCGGGGCGCAATCCGCACGTCCTCGCCAAGTGAAGCCAGTTCGCTGGGGGTGAAATACGAAACAGGCTTGTAGCAGCTGACTTCCCGCCAGCGGGCATTTTTGCTGGTATCGTCTTGGGAAAGCAGCTCGTCAATCTTCGATGGCAGCGTTTGGTAAACGATGCTGTCGTTCCCGCCAATCGCATCAAGGTAGCGCAAGAATTCCGGCAAAGTGGGCCGGTTGACGCCCCGCTCCCAGTCACTGACGGTAATCGGCTGTCTCACACCAACTGAGGCTGCAATTTGCATCTGGCTCAGTCCAGCTTCCTGACGCTGGGCGACCAGCTGCTCCCACCCTTGTGAGTTCAGGTAAATTCGCGGCTCGCTCCACCCCTCTGGCTGTTTGACTTTGGCCAAAACGCGCTGGCTCGCCACCCGCCGCACGTCCTCACCTTGCAGGTAGAGTCCGTCAGTTAAACCGGCACGGTAGAGCGTTTTCAGCAAATCAATCCGGGTTGGGCTCTCCGTTGGGCGCGGGATGCGCCGAGTCGCAACGAGGAGGTCGCCCGGGCGGATTTCGTTGCCTTTCTTGAGAATGACTTCACCCTTCTCAAAGACAAAAACGCTGTGGGATGAGGTTACTTTGATGGAGCGGTTGTAGCGGGTGGTGATTTTGTACATCGGCTCCTCATGGCCGTGACGGATCACCGCTTTCAGGGGCCGAAACCGGGTCGCGTGAGTGACAGGATCGAAGGAGATAACGCGGTAGCGTTCGGTTGTGCGCCGCCCTTCAATACAGTCATCAATAAATTTGCCAATTTCGACAAATTCTGTCTGCCCTGTATCGTCCATCACCAGGGTGGGTTCGTCGCCGGCGACGCTCATGATCACGATCCGGTGATAGCGCAGTTGGGAGGCGTCGAACTCTTCACCTTTTACCCCCAGTCCGAGGGCGGTAATAAGTGCTTGGATTTCGGTATTCTTGTAGATTTTGGAGTCATCGGTTTTCTCGATGTTCAGGATTTTCCCGCGCAGGGGCAGGATGGCTTGGAAGCGGCGATCTCGTCCTTGCTTGGCGCTGTTGTGGACGAACACGCCACTGGCCAGCGCAAAGTTATGGGTATTTGGAACTTCGATATCGTAAACGTCGATCCGTTCCTCCAGGCGTTCGACAGACACAACGCGGTGGTTGTAGTTCCGAACGGCTTCACGGGCTCGCGATTCGTCCCCTTCAAAGTACCGCCGGCAAAAGGTATCAAAGCGCAAGATGGACTTGTCTTTTGTTGTGAGGCGGTAGGCCCGATAGGCATCGGGGTCGAGTGTGCCTAGCTCAACTTCAATTTGCTTGAGAGCGGCAAGAGTTTTGCGATAGTAGGTTTGGTGCAGCGCCGCAGAGCGCTTGGCGCGGAATTCCGGCGTCCACTGTTGTTGAGTCTTTTCTCGCCGCCACTCTAACAGATTCTCATTTTGCCATTGCTCTTTAGCGCGGTGCGAATGAGTCTCCCGCGCTTCAGGATTCTTGGCAAAATGATTGCGAACACGCTCAGCCTGCGCTTGACAGTTCGCGGCGTCCCTCCAATATTCTTGCTGCGCGTTATTGAGTTTGTTGAAATCAATATGGTGGCAGCGATCGCCGTTTGCAAGCGTATAAACACCTTGCCAGCGGTTGTCCCAGTCCGCTACAAGGTGGGTGAACAGCCAAGAATCTGAACGCGGGTTCCAAACCATCTCGTAACCATCAATGGTTATCCCCGATTCGCTCTTGTCAGACAGCTTCCGGTAGAGCGGCATCAGGGAATCATCAGGGGTTAGCGATGCCGCTGGCTTATAAGTGCCATCCCGCAACATGAAAAGGTGATCGGGCGTGCAGACAAGCGCTGAACCGCTATCTAATGTCACCTTGATGACTTCAGCACTGGCCTTAGTCATCCGGGGGTTGATGATGCGCTCTATCCCAATGTTCCCGTCCTGGCGAATGGTGTAGCAAAAATGCTCTTTGCCCTGCGCTTGTTCAGCTACAATTTCTTTGAAGCTGAGCGATCGCCCGTCAGCCAAAGCAACAAGTGTGTCTCCGGAGAAACAGCCGGATGCGCTATCGCCTTCCACGATGTAAATCTCAGATTCAGCCGGATCTCTTGAGCTGCAATCCGCTAATTTACCGGGCAGAGGTGAGGATTCCAGCACGGATTTGCGCCGCACTAATTCCCGGGCGTGACGCGCGGCTTCTGCGGCTTTGAATGCTTGGATAGCTTTTTCTAAAATCGCGTCCGCTATGTTGGGCCGGAATTCCAGATACTCGCTGAGCGCTTCGCCGACTAGGGAGTCCACAATTCCCCGCACTTCGGTGTTGCCGAGTTTGGTTTTGGTTTGGCCTTCAAATTCCGGATCTGGCACTTTGACGGAAATCACGCCGGTCAAGCCTTCGCGGATGTTTTCACCGGCCAGGTTGGCTTCGTTGTCTTTGAGTTTGTTGCGCTTGCGGGCGGTTGTGTTCAGGGTGCGCGTCAGCACGGCTTTCAGCCCTTCCATGTGGGTGCCGCCGTCGATGGTGCGGATGTTGTTGGCAAAGCCGAGCAAGTTGTCCGTATAGGCGTCAACGCACCACTGCAGCGCCACTTCTATCTGTATGCTGTTGCGCTCTCCCTGGATGTAGATGATTTCTTCATGCAGGGGCTGCTTGTCGGCGTTCATGTAGGCGATGTACTCGCGGATGCCGCCTTGATAGCAGTAGGTTTCGACTCGCGGTTCGCTGCTTTTGAGCAGTTCCAGCCGGCTGTCGGTAAAGGTAATTTTCACACCGGCATTCAGGTACGCCAGCTCCCGCAGGCGACCGGCCAGGGTGGTGTAGTCAAATTCTGTGTCGGTGGTGAATATCTGGGCGTCCGGTTTGAAGCTGACAGAGGTGCCGGTGCGGTTTTCTTTGCTAGACTTGGATTTTAGCTCGCTGACCGGCACGCCGCGCTCGTAGCGCTGGCTGTGGACTTTCTTGTCCCGCCAGACGGTGACTTCCACCCACTCGGACAGGGCGTTGACCACTGAAATCCCGACTCCGTGCAGCCCCCCGGACACTTTGTAGCCGCCACCGCCAAATTTCCCGCCGGCATGCAAGACGGTCATCACGGTTTCCAGTGCCGATTTGCCTGTTTTCGAGTGCGTGTCTGTGGGAATCCCCCGCCCGTCGTCGGTGACGCTCACTGAACCGTCCGCATTCAGCTCGACTTCGATGTGGGTGCAGTAGCCCGCCAGCGCCTCGTCGATCGAGTTGTCCACGACCTCGTACACTAGATGGTGCAGCCCTCGCGGGCCCGTGGTGCCAATGTACATCCCCGGTCGTTTGCGGACGGCTTCCAACCCTTCCAAAACCTGAATCTGATCGGCGCTATAACTGCCCGTCATACCAAAATAGCTCCTATACCTGGATTTGAAGCCTTGTGGACTTCTCAATGAAAAATCACAATCAAAGTATAGCACAACAGTGTTGCCGCCGAAAAGAAACCTTTCTCCAGTAAAATTTTTATAGGGGATGCACCCAGCCACCTCTCACCCACCGGCACTGATTGCGATTTGCGGGGCCACGGCCACCGGCAAGTCGGGTTTAGCGCTGGCGATCGCGGAGCGCTTGGCCACGGCCATCCTCAGCGCTGACTCCCGGCAAGTGTACTGCGAGTTTGACATTGGCACGGCTAAGCCCTCTGTAGCGGACCGGCAGCGTGCCCCCCACTATTTAATTGATATCTGCCATCCTGCGGACACCCTCACGGTTGCGGATTACCAGCAGCAGGCCCAAGTCGCGGTGGCCTGTTGCCATCAATCTGGCACTCCCAAGCCCCCCCTGTTAGTCGGGGGCACCGGCTTATATATTAAAGCAGTGGTGCGCGGGATGAAGATCCCCCGGGTGCCACCGCAGCCGGCGTTGCGAGCCCAACTGGCCTCCTTGGGCCAATCTCAGTGTTACGCTATGCTGCAACAGGTCGATCCAGATGCCGGCGGCAAGATTCACCCGAATGACTCAGTGCGCACTTTGCGGGCATTAGAAGTATTCTACGCTACCGGGCGTCCGATTTCGCAGCAGCAGGGAGAGATCCCACCAGACTATCCGATTTTGCAGATTGGTTTGGATTGCTCGCCGGGGGTTCTCGACAAGCGCATTGCGCGGCGCACTTCGGAAATGCTGGATGTCGGCTGGTTGGATGAGGTGGAATATCTCTGCCAGAAATACGGGTCTTCAATGCCATTGCTGGACACCCTCGGATATCGGGAAATGCGCCAATATCTTGCCGGTGATATTTCCCTCGATGAAGCGAAAAAACTTACCGTTTTGCGCACCCGCCAGTTTGCCAAACGGCAGCGCACTTGGTTTAGAGCCTATCCTGAGATTGAGTGGTTTGATGCCGAAATGCCGGATTTGCTGGAGCGGGTGTGGGAGCGCGTGCGGGAGTTTCTAGAGAGCCGGTGTTGTATTCTTGAGAAGCAGTAAGGTTCTGGAGTTGGGAAAATTATAGCGTCTCTCATATTAGTGAGGGACTGAGAAACCCGGTTTCTTAAAGAAACCGGGTTTCTTATGCGCACTTCATCCAACTGAGAGCCGCTATAGGAGAAGGCAAAATTAATGGTATTCCTTCCCACAGAAGCCCTGTTTGTGGGATTCTTCCGAAGCGGGAATAAACCGTGTTTATTTGGAAAATCAGGCCAGAATAGCGTTGCGACCCCCCACAGAAAACTGGTTTCTGCGATTGCAGTGGGGCCTTAAAGAAACCAGGTTTTTGGCAGCTGTTATGTTAGGCTGAAGGGAGAAAAGTCGGGGAATGTCCGGGGATTCAATCATCTAATTGTCACAGTCGGCCAGGCCCCGGCACGATCGGGCCCTCGGAGTGCCCCACAGGGGGTGAGGAACGCTCCAACGGCTGGAAGCAGCAGCGAGTGTGGGCAGTCGGGAGGTGAGGAATCGCGGCTAGCCAGCTGTGAAGGCTATAGTGGAATTGGACAGTCAGAGGGAAAGCGCCGGCAACAAGGGAATGAAAAGAAAAACACCTCCAAGGCGGGTGAAGTGGGGGCGAAAGCAGGAGAAATCTGCTGTTGGCACCACAAGAAACCCCCACCGGGGGTTTGGTGAGCTGAGGGGGCGACATCTACCAGGACACCCTAGCTGGCGCTGGAAACGAAATCCCTCCTCTACCCCATTCTCAGACAAGATGCACTATTGGCCCTTTTCAGCACCTCGCGCTCCGGAAACATCCCATCTCAGTCTCCTGGCGTCCCATTCCCGGGCACAATCGGAGGATAGAAATGTTACAGCCAGTGTCTGAAGCGCACCAGGAAGGAGCGACTCCATGAAACTTCGTAACAAGACACTGTTTATCGTTGGCGCAGCGCTCGTCACCTTAAATCTGGTTGTGTCCGCCACAGCCTCGAGTATCTTGCTGAGGGACTTCCGAAAATTAGAGGAACAGAGTGTCCGCAAGGATATGGAACGCGCCAAAGACGCGCTCAGGGATGACCTCTCCAATTTGGACACCATCGCTCAAGATCAAGCCAAGTGGGACAACTCCTACGCTTCCAGCGACAACGCGGGGTCGGACTATATTAAGTCAAATTTCGGCGACGCCACTTTGGCTCAATGGAGACTTAACCTGGTGCTGCTGATTGACAAAGCCGGTGGGACAGTCTTCAGCAAAGGTTTCGATTGGGCGCGGCAAACCCGAACCCCCATTCCTTCCAGCTTGCAGCAATACCTGGGATCTGGTAGCCCTCTGGTGGCTCACGCCACCCCAGAGAGCAGCCTATCGGGAATCATTCTACTGCCGGAAGGCCCGATGCTGGCTGTCTCGCGCCCGGTACTCACCAGTGAGGGCACCGGCCCCATTCGGGGGACGATGATTGTCGGGCGTTACCTGGACGCTGACGAAATTGAGCGCTTGAAGGCACTGACCGATTTGTCTGTCACTTTGTACCCCCTGGGAGCCGGTCCGCTGAGGCCCGAACTGCAAGCGGTGCTGGACGCCTTTGGCCCTGCAGGGCAACCCGTTGCGCCAAAGGAACTCGCTAGCCAGCCAGCTCAGCCCAATCAAGGGCTGACGGCTGGGGATATTGTGATCAAGCCTGTTGTCAGTGAGTCTAATTCCCCCGGTGGGGAGGAGCGAATCGCCGGCTACGCACTGTTTAAAGATATCTACGGCAAGCCGGCGCTGCTGTTGCGAGTGGACTTGCTGAGAGTTATCTACCAGCAGGGTAAAGTTAGCTTGCGGTATTTTACCCTGTCCGTCTTGTCTGTGGGTCTGGCGTTTAGCGCTATCACTCTGGTGCTGGTGGAAAAATTGGTGCTCTCCAGGCTGACTCGTCTGAGCACCAGTGTCAGCAGCATTGCGGATCGCCTGGATCTCTCGCTGCGCGTGTCGCTCGCCGGCAAAGATGAACTCTCCAGTCTGGCTGACACGATCAACGCCATGCTGGAAGCTTTGGAAAAATCCCTCGAAGAGCGCCAAGCTAGCGAACAGCGCTACCGGCTGATGGCTGAGAACTCTACGGATATGATTGCCCGACAAAGCCCGGATGGGATTTTTCTGTATGTCTCGCCGGCTTGTCGGGCGCTGCTGGGATATGAGCCAGAAGAACTCACCGGACACTTCTCCTGCAAGCTGTTCCACCCGCAAGATTTGGCAGCGCTGAAAAAAACCCGCGCTGCGATGTTCGAGGTGCCGGTTACTTACACGATCAGCTACCGCATCCGCCGCAAAGATGGGGAGTACATTTGGTTTGAAACCACCAGCCGCACTGTCCGCGACCCGATTTCCAAGCAAGTCCAAGAAGTGGTGTCGGTTTCCCGCGACATCACCCACCGCGTGCTTGCCGAGCAAGAACTGCGCGATAGTGAGGCTTCGATTCGGGGGCTGTATAAAATAACTTCGGCTGGCAAACTCAGTTTGGAAAAGCGCCTCCAAGGTCTGCTGGCGATGGGATGCCGCCGGTTTGGTTTGAAATACGGTATTTTGTCTCGCATTGAAGGCAATTCTTCTCAGGTGATTGCCGCGAAATCCCCACACCAATCTATTTTAAAAGGGGAGGTATTCGATTTGCAGCAAACCTACTGCCGGGAAACGGTGCGGCGCAAAGAGCCTCTCTATTTTGAGTCGGTGATGGTGTCTGGTTTACCGCGCCTTACCGCTGGTAAGCCTTTTAGGCAAGAAGCTTATATTGGCACGCCGATTGTCATTGCAGACATTGTGTGCGGCACTCTCAGCTTTTGGAGCGATACCCCGCTCAACAAACCGTTCAGAGCGGTGGACAAGGAACTCTTAAGGCTGATGGCTCAGTGGATTGGGCGGGAACTGGAGCGCCAGCAAGATGCGTCCGCTTTGGCCACTGCCCGCGACCAGGCGCTGGAAGCAACGCGGGCGAAAAGCGAATTTCTGGCTACGATGAGCCACGAGATCCGGACGCCGATGAATGCGGTAATTGGCATGACCGGCTTGCTGCTGGACACCGGCTTGACGCCCCAGCAGCGAGACTTTGTGGAAACTGTGCGCAGCAGTGGGGATGCGTTGCTGGCTATTATTAATGACATTCTGGACTTTTCTAAAATTGAGTCGGGCAAGCTGGACCTGGAGGTGCAACCGTTCAATCTGCGCTCTTGTGTTGAGGAATCTCTGGATCTGCTCGCTTCTAAGGCGGCGGAGAAAGGTGTGGAAATAGCCTATTTGATTGACCGGCAAACCCCGACTGCGATTGTGGGGGATGTCACCAGGCTGCGCCAAATTTTGGTGAATTTGCTCAGCAATGCGGTGAAATTCACGCTAGAGGGTGAGGTGATGGTTTCGGTGACGGCACGTCAGCTCGGGCAGGGGACTGGGAATTGGGTGCCGGTCGCCGGACATCGGGCAGACAATCAGTGCCTGGATCCTGATGCTCTTTACCCTGTTTGGGAAATCCAATTCGCGGTCAGAGATACCGGCATTGGGATTCCTGCTGAGCGTATGGATCGCCTGTTTAAGTCGTTCAGCCAGGTTGATTCTTCTACCACTCGCCAGTATGGGGGCACGGGGCTGGGTTTGGCGATTAGCAAGCGCTTGAGCGAAATGATGGGGGGCCGGATGTGGGTGGAAAGCAGGGGGCGGCTGGGAGGCAATCCTCCTGATGATTTTAGATTTTCGATGTTAGATTTTGACTTGGGGGAGGCTGTTGAGGAAACCGCAACTGTTGCGGATCGGGATGGTTTTAATAATCTCAAATCTCAAATTAAAACCTCACAATTTCCCGGCTCAACTTTTTACTTCACGGTGGTGGCGTTTGCGGTTAATAATTCAGTGGCAAAATATGGTAATCAAGCGTTAAACTGGCTGGAAGGTGGGGAGCGGTTTGATTTGGCGATTGTGGACAGGCACCTGCCGGACTGGGACGGTGTGGCTCTGGCGGGGAAAATTCACGCTTTGCCCTCGGGTGGGGGGCTGCCGGTGGTGATGCTGACTTCGCTCGGCACGCAGGAAACTCGGCAGATGGCTGCCGGTGAGCAGTTGGCGGGGGTGCTCAGCAAGCCGGTGAAGCAGTCCCACTTCTATAATGTCTTGGTTGAGTTATTTGGCGGGGAGCGCCAGGAAAGATACCGGTCGCTGCAAATAGGGCAGTTGGATGGGACTATGGGGGAACTGTTGCCCCTGCGGATTCTGCTGGCGGAAGACCATCCGGTTAACCAAAAGGTGGCGCTGCTGACTTTGCAACGGATGGGGTATCGAGCGGATGTGGCGGGTAATGGGTTGGAGGTGCTTGACGCTTTGCATAGGCAGCCCTATGATGTGGTGCTAATGGACGTCCAGATGCCTGAAATGGATGGCTTGGCAGCGGCGAGCCAGATTTGTCAGGAGTGGCCGGTTGACCGGCGTCCCAGGATTGTAGCGATGACGGCAAATGCTATGCAGGGCGATCGCGAAGAGTGCATCAAGGCGGGGATGGATGACTACATCAGCAAGCCTATACGGGTCGATGAGCTGGTGCGAGCTTTGAGTTTGTGCCAGCCGGTTTCTAGAAGTTCCGATTCGGGAACCCGCGACGGGGCGGGTTCCCTGCAAAATGGCAGTGCCGGCGGATTACGGGCAGCGGATGTGTCAGAAAAGTCAAGCTCGGAAATCGGGGGGGAAACGCCGCCTGAATCGCCAGAACCGGCAGAGTTGCCGGTGCTTGATGCCAAAATGCTGCAATCTTTGCGTGAAATAGATGCCTTGGCTGAGGTAATCGATCTCTATTTGGAAAATTTTCCCCAAATGCTGCAATCTGTTAGTGCGGCTGTTAGCAGTGAGGATGCTGTGGCGCTGCGCTCGGCGGCGCACTCGATGAAGTCAACTAGCGGCACTCTCGGCGCTTCTGGGATGTTTGAGCTGTGCAAGCAGCTAGAAGCTATGGGGCGTGCCGGCACCACTGCAGAAGCGCCGGCGCTGGTTTCCCAGATTGTAGGGGAGTTTGAGCGGGTGAGGGCTGCTTTGGAAATTGAGCGCCAGCTGTGTGAGGGGTGAGGGGTTTGGGCATTGGGTATTGGGCACGCTGGCATTGGGCATTGCGGCGGGAGTGACGAACTGAACAATCCCTAATGCGCCATTCTCCACGCGCCATTCCCCATGCGCCATGCGCCATGCGCCATGCCCCATTCCCCATGCCGAGCGCCCTTTAAAATTTGTTCAAATCAATACCGGCTTCTTTGGCCATTGCTTGCAAGCCTTTTTGTTCTATGGTTTTGATGGCTTTGGTGGAAAGCCGCAATCTCACCCAGCGCTTGCCTTGTGGCCACCAAACCCGCTTCCACTGCAGGTTGGCTTCTTGCAGCTTGTGGGTGCGCCGGTGGGAGTGGGAAACGGCAAAGCCGTTGTTGGCTTTCTTGCCGGTGAGCTGACAGATGCGGGACATGGCAATCTCCTGATTGTCGAAGCGCGTGTGCGATTTACCATTGTAGCGAATCTGCCGGCGTTGCGGGTGGGGGGGTGGGGGAATGCCGAGAGCGCCGCATGAAGAGCCCAGGGGAGCAACGGTCGCTTCGGGAGCGGGGGAGGGGGCTTTGCTCTGGGGTCAGAAACCGGGTTTCTTCTCGACTCTAGCTGAGTTTTCCCGCTGTTTGCCAAAAGAAACCCGGTTTCTTGCACAAGGGCCAGCGGGTCAGAAACCGGGTTTCTTCTCGACAATAGCTGAGGTTTCCCGCTGTTTGCCAAAAGAAACCCGGTTTCTCGCACAAGGGCGAGCGGGTCAGAAACCGGGTTTCTTCTCGACAATAGCTGAGGTTTCCCGCTGTTTGCCAAAAGAAACCCGGTTTCTTGCACAAGGGCGAGAGAGTCAGAAACCGGGTTTCTTCTCAACTTTCGCCCTTGGTTTCCCGCTGTTTGCCAAAAGAAACCCGGTTTCTTGTATCAAGCGCTTCCCCGTTTTTGGCACCGGCGTGCCGACAGGCGGCGGGCGTGCCGGTGGACACCGGCATGTTTTGGGAGCCGGTGCGGGCGTCTCGGCGCAGGTTTCGGTTTTTAGTACAGGCGGGACGCCTATTTAACTGCAAGCCCTCTCGCCCCCTCCCAGCCCACAAGGGGAAAGGGGAAGAAGAGAAATATCGAGCGGGGTATAGAGTGATTGTACCAATGAATGAAGCTGTTTATTACAAATAATTTCATTATAAATGGCTGCTGAGGCGTTTGATTCCAATTCATGTCTCACCCTCATCCACCGGCTCGATGGCTTGGATGACCTGTATGATTACCTTTGGATGCAATATTTTGCCGGCGTGGAAAGGGACTACAACTCGGGTGCCTTCTTTGAGATATATTCTGTGGCTGCCCTTAGTTCTAATCAGGGTAAAGCCGGCGGCTAGCAAATAACCCAAGTTGCAACTGTTGGAGGCAGAGCCTCCAAAACGCCGTTCCCAGGCTCTGCCTGGGAACGAGGGGAAAAAATTTCCTTATTTAAAAGCGCCTGTTTTTCTTCATCAGACAGAGTTTCTAGGTAAAGCTCGACAGCTTCTTTGATGTTCGCCGTTACCTCTTCCAAGGAATCCCCTTGAGTTTGGCAGCCTTTCAGGTCTGGGCAGTAGGCATAGTATCCATCCTCATCTTTTTCGATTATAATGCTAAGTTTGTACAGCATAATAATTGGCCCCTTTCGGTAGTGGGTCAGTTGCCTGCAACAAGAATAGCAACTCTCAGGTGGGTTTGCCGCCATTATAGCAGTTTTCAATTGCCGGCGACCTGTCCTGCGGGCGTGCCGGTGGACACCGGCATGTTTTGGGAGCCGGTGCGGGCGTCTCGGCGCAGGTTTCGGTTTTTGGGACAGGCGGGACGCCTATTTAACTGCAAGCCCTCTCGCCCCCTCCCAGCCTACAAGGGGAAAAGGGAAGAAGAGAAATATCGAGCGGAGTCTAGAGTGATTGTACCAAAGAATGAAGCCGTTTGTTACAAATCTTATCTTCTTATCAACCACCGGCACGATGGCTTGGATGAGCTGTATAATTATGTTTGTAGGCGAGATTTTGCCGGCGCGGAAAGGGAGTACAAGCTAGGTGCGGTTTTTGAGATAGATTGTGTGGCTGCCCTGAGCCGGCACTTTAAATAAGTAAGTGCGGGGGCAGTTAGCAAGACCGGCTCCGCACTTCTTGGGGGAGGCAAAAATGATCGATAGGCCACCGGCGTTTGGCGTCTGAGGCTAGTGTTACAACTTGAATGAGATGGACATCAATGATATTGTAGAAGCAATTCAAGCCAATCGGGTGCGAATTACAGAGCATGCCGATGAGGAGGCAGCAGACGACCGGCTGACCTTCGATAAAATCTACTTTTCAGTTTTTCTGGGCGAGATTGTTGAGAGCTACCCTAAGGAAAAGCCGTATCCCCGATGCTTGATATACGGGCAAACCTTCAGTGGGGAGCAGGTTCATAGCGTTTGGGCATACAATAAAGAAAATCAGTGGGCGGTGCTAATCACAGTGTATCGTCCCGATCCCAACAGGTGGATTAATTGGCGAGAGAGGAGGAGACAATGAGTGTGATGCCATTTGAGAAGTGCCCGGTTTGCAGCGGCGAGTTAGTTGAGAAAGAAGTAACTAAACTCTTGCGCGGGGGGATTCACACGGCTTCGCTGAGAGTCAGGGCTGAAGTCTGTCTCAATTGTGGGGGGCGCTTGTATTCTCAAGATACAGTTAGGCGATTTGCCGAAATCAGATCCAAGCTGGAGCGTGGGGAAACGGCTGAGTTTCAACCCTTGGGACAATCGTTTGAGGTGGTGGGATAGGTAAGGGCGCTCTCCGCCAGTTCCACCGGCTCCCCTCTCGGTGGGGGGGTGGTTGGTTTCTCTGTGACTTTTTTGCGGACGCCTTTGCTGGGCCAAGGGAGCTCGACTGATGGAGCTCCCTTGCTCGACTGATGGAGCTCCCTTGCTCGACTGATGGAGCAAGGGAGCTCGAACGATGGACTTCGGAGCTCGAACGATGGAGCAAGGGAGCTCGACTGATGGAGCAAGGGAGCTCGAACGATGGAGCAAGGGAGCTCGAACGATGGAGCAAGGGAGCTCGACTTGTAGAACGCCCAGGCGTGCCGACAGGCGCGACGCCTGTCCTGCGGGTGCGTGGGTGGACACCGGCATGTTTTGGGAGCCGGTGTGGGCGTTTTGGCGGAAGGTTCAATGCGATGATGCCCAATGCCCAATGCGATGATGCCCAATGCCCAATGCGATGATGCCCAATGCCCAATAGTTAACTAAAACTACAGCCGGCAATGTGCGGATGTCAGGAATGTAGGACCCGCTCGCCAACCTGACATCAGGGGAGGTTGGCTATTGTTGTTGAGGTTTGGCAATCAGCAAAGGGGAGCTGACATCTAGCCGCCAATTCTCATCAAGGAATTCCAGATTTTCATTATAAGTGAGTGTCAGTTCTCCAATCTTTTGGGGTTCCTGATAATTTAGCCGATCTTGAGTGTCAGCTTTGAGGTCAAATTTAAGTTGAATCCAACGCTGTCTGCCGGTGAAGCCAATGGAACTGCTCGCCAACTCAGCAGAAAGGGGAGAAGGCCAGGTAATTTATTCGTAATAATTATCCTCTTCATCCCAGTAACCGCAGACTTTATAATGGCACAATTCCAGATGATCTGTGACAAGTGCACTGGCCTCTAAATTTTCTAATACTTCAGTTAAATTCTGCCACACGGGATGCGTCAGTTTTATTGGGAGGGAGCCGATAGTATAATTATAGGCGATGGCTATGGGAATTGACTTTTGTTGGGGGGGACTGTTTTTCCGACAGTGATATGCCGACGGTTGCGCCGGCACTTGAGGTGTGTGTGCCGGTGGCGCACTGGCGGGATGAACGCATAGTAATGCGCCTCATCACTAACGGGACTTAGACAAAAACTGAATCAAAAATGGCTTCCAACCTAGACAGAGCAAGCCTTCCAGCTTGAATGACTGTCAATCCAGTATTGGCAAGGGTTTCAGCCCTTTTTACGTCAGAGACCTCTTTCCCTTACCTAAACGGCTTTTCAGCCCTTTTAGGGGCGGGGAAATGTCTAAGTCCCCCTAAGAGGAAGCGGAATAAAGAAAGGGGGGGCTGTGACCGTCATAATTATCACTCCGGTTGATATCCAAGCTCCTCGACAATTTTTTTTACAGGGGGAGACATTTCCTCCGCCAATGCGCTACATTCCCGAAAGGAACGTTTAGCTCATCGGCGATCTTTTTCCATTCATCAGGTGGGTCTTTCAGCAGACGCCTCTTGGCTAGTTCCTGACAGTTGAACTGGGGGTACTGATGCGGATAGCAGTTTCGTAGCTTTCCTTCCGGGTCTGTCTCAATATAAACCATCAGTTCTAGCGCGAAGTGCTGTCTCTCTTGTTGCATAAGTCCCTCAATTCCCATGATAGCGGGAGCGTACAGTTCGTCCGCAAAAGTAATGTCATCCTCCTCTTGATTAATCGGGATATCTAAACTCACCTCATATTTAAACCGGCGATATAAATAGTCGAAATTAGACTTGATAATCAAATTGAACCGCTTCACAAAGGCTTCTCGGACAACTTTCGCCTCCGCCGTTTCTATGTCCAGGTTAACCCGCTGCAAAAAGCTTCCGAGATTTAGGCAGACACCCTCATAAGCTCGGAACAGGGCTTTCTGGTAATCGATGCGGGGGTATTGGTCTTTCAAGACTCCGGGCAAATGGGGAATCAACTTCATCAGACTCCCCACAGCTCGGTCGCGCTCTCGACTGCCGGTCGGGTAATGCAGCACGTCTTTAAGAACCTTGAGAAGCAGTTCATCTTGATTGTCCTTCTCAAGCCACCGGCTCAAATCGGCCGCCAGC